>SYBY01000044.1 GCA_005788585.1 Actinomycetota bacterium
GCCATACCTGCGGCCGCCGCGTACATACCTTCAAGCATCGTGCTCCCTATGGAGGGGGTGGAGCTACGGCTTCCGCTGGGCGGTCCAGTCGTGTGCTCCGTCTTCGTTCCTTCTCCGCCGGAATGATCGGATGCTGTGGGATGCGCTTGAGGCGGCGTCCAGGAGATCTGGACACCTTCGATACGTCGGAGCGGCGGTGACGCACCGGAAGGTGGGTGCGTGACCGCCTAGATCGACGTGCAGGCCTTCGGGATCTTCGCGTTGCGCAGCTCCTTCGGCCCGGCGTACGCCGCACCCGGCTTGAGGACCTGCTGGACCTTGCCGCCGAAGCGCAGGTCCTGGCGGCCGGCCTGGATCTCCAGCCGCACCGACGTGGTCTTCGCCACGTTCGGAATCCGCCACGCCAGGCACGTCTTCGGCGCGTTGTGGCCGAGCTTGCGCCCGTCGGAGAGGATCGCGTAGGAGCCGTAGCGCTCGGTGCCCTTCGCGGCGCTGCCCCAGATGGCGAACACCGTCGTGCCGCGGCGGACCAGTCGCAGCGCCGGCACCCGGCTGGCGGGCCGCGGCGGGGCCTGGCGATAGGTCGCGACCGTCTCACTTGCGACCGGCGCACCCTCGGCGTCCGTCACCGTCGCCTTGACCGTGCGGGTCCCGCCGAGGCTGAAGTTCGGCGTGTACCGGACCGTCGCGCAGCGGGTCTCCGTGCCGGTGCGGCCCGGCAGCGTCTTGCCGTCCGTGCACTTCTTGCCGCGCAGGCCCGTGGCGACGTTCTGCTGCGCGTTCTTGCCGAGGACGTCGAGCGACACCTTGTCGCCCGGGCGCAGGGCGTAGCGCAGGTCGAGCTGCCAGCCCGTGTCGGTCTTGGTCGCCTTGCCGGTCACGGTCGTCGGCTTCTTCTCGTCGGCCTGGATCTCGACGCCGGTGACGGTCGAGCCTGGCAGCGCCTCGATCTTCCAGTCGCCGGCCGCGGCCTGCGGCGGGAGGAAGATGGACGTCTCGGGCGCCTCGGGGTTCTCGAGCATCATGTACGTCTTGGTGTCCGTCATCGCGTTGCCGGGGCCCGACTCGATGACGAGACCGCTCGGGCTCGTGATGCGCACCTTCGGCGGCGCGCCCGCGCCCTGGATGTGCGCGACGTACTGCTTCGGATCCTCAGGCACGGGGAACGAGAAGTTCCCGCCCGCCTGTCTGGGCCTGGCGATCCGCACGCGGTTCTGGAAGCCGCAGCCTCGGCCGAAGTCGAAGCGCTTGCCGCTGCGCGGCTGCTGCCAGAAGAAGAAGGCGCTGAAGTCGCCGGCGAACGTGCCGGCGCAGCCGCCGACGCCGATGCTCGACACGGTCACCGACGCCCGCGCGATGCACGGTTGGCCGAAGATGCCGAGCTCGATGCAGACCTGGATGCGCCCGTCCATGCTGAACAGGAACGGACTGGGCTGGATGAACCCGCCGAGCCCGCCGTTGACGATCAGGAACCCGCCGCCCAACCGCATCTGGGCGTTGAGGTCGAAGTCGACGAAGCCCGTGTTGTCCACGCGCACCCGGCCGTTGCCGACAGGGATGGTCGCGACGCGCACGAACGCCGCCGCCTCGATGAAGAAGCCCCGGCCCGGCTCGGCGTACGTGATCGACGCGTCGCCGCGCACGAGGCCGCGGGCGAAGCTCAGCCCGCCGTCGCCGCGGAGCACCAGGCCGTTCTGGACGCACACGCCGAACCCGACGCGCTCCAGCGCGACGCCCGCGACGAGCGGGATCGCCGCATCGTCGATGAAGCCACCCGCGTAGGAGAAGCGGCCGCCCGCGATGCCCGCGTACGCGCCGAGGTCAGGCCGCGACGGCAGGGGCAGCCCGACCAGCACGGAGGCGTCGAAGCGCTCGAGCTGGCGCGACGGCGGGTTGCAGCTGACCGCCGGTGCGCCGTTGAGGCTGGGGGGCTCACACGCGGAGAACGATCGTGAGACCCCCGCGGACATGTACGAGATGCAGAACTGCTTGAGCGCGACCTTGCCGATCGCGACGTTCTCGATCTGGATCCGCCCGCCGTCGACGCTCACGCCGCGCCCGTCCTCCGTGCGGATCTCGGTCGCGCCCGTGACGGAGCCCCGGTCGCTGCCCGGGAAGGGCTTGAAGATGGACGGCAGCGTCACCTGCACGGGGAACGACGTCGAGAAGCGGCCGCCGCTGTTGCGGAACAGCACCTCGACCGACCCGCCGACCTGCAGGCCGCCGAGCGTGCCGGCGGGCAGGTTGAAGGCGGCGAGCCTGCCGTTGGACCCGGGCGCGGGCAGCTGGAAGCGGACGGGTCCGCGGAACAGCGTGATCGGGCCGAGGTCGAGCGTGACCGAGCGGTCGATGCCGACCTGCCCACCGCGCGCGCCGCTGGTCGGCTCGACGAGGACGTAGCTCGACCCCGACGGGGGTGCCGGGAAGGGGATGCCGTTCAGCGAGAAGCCGCCGCGCGTCTCGTAGAACGTCGCCCGCGGCTCGATGTCCAGCCCGGCCTGGCGCGTCGGGTTGGTGCCGGCCTTGAACTGCTGCCAGCACGAGCCCGTGCTGCGCGCCCGCACGAGGGCGAAGGTCACGACCGCCGGGCAGGCGCTCTGGCGCGTCGGGCCCTGCGGCTCCGGGGGCTCGACCGGCACGGGTGGCGGCACGGGGGTCGGGATGTCGAGGGCGAAGCGCTCGGTCTTCGTCGCTCCGCTGGAGTCCGAGACGCGCACCGTGACGGTGCGGTCGGCAGCCGTCGCCGCCGGGACGGTGAAGGTGAAGCGGTGCGAGCCCGTCGTGCGCTGCGTCTCGGGGCTCGAGTCGTCGAGGATCAGCCGCTGGACCGGAGAGTCGAGGCTGTCAGGGCCGCAGCAGCCGAGCTCGACGATGTACGGCGCCTGATCGACCTGCACGTCGACGTTGATCGACGCCTCGGTGCCCTCCACGAGCGGGGCCGGGGCGATGCCGCGGTTGAGGATCTCGATCTCGGCGGAGGCCGAGGCGGGTGCCAGCAGCCCGAAGAGGACCACGACGAACAGGACCGGCGAGAGGCAGCTCGCACGCATGTGAAGAACCCGCTAGCGGAGAACGCAACGCGGCATGCTGCGGCGTTGCTGACCTGACCAACCTATGCCCGGTGTCAAGGCATTCCGCGGAGCGGAACGGGCCCTATCGCGGCATGGACAGCTGGTTCGCGCGCTCGAGCGAGGAGTCGATCGTCGTGATCGCCTTCTGGCCGGCCTCGAACGCCCGCAGCGACGCGAGCATGTCGACCATCGTGCGGGCGGCGTCGACGCTCGACGCCTCCAGCGCACCCGTCCGCGGCCCCTCGGGGGCCTGGCCGGTCGCGTTGCCGGTGAAGTAGCCGTTGCCCGCCTTCACCGCGTCGGGCACGAGCGACACGCCGACGGTCGCGGCGTTGACGGTGCCGTCCGGGTTGACCTGCACCGGCCCGCCGTCGCGGTTGAGGACGGGGTTCCCGAGCTGGTCGACGAGCGTGCCGTTCGGCGCCGTCGTGAACGACCCGTTGCGCGTGTAGCGCTGGCCCTCGGGGGTCTGGATCGTGAAGAAGCCTTCGCCGACGATCGCCATGTCCAGCGGCTCGCCGGTGTCCCGGACGGGCTGGGCCGACAGGTCGGTCTCCTGGCGGTCCACGCGGGTCGCCATGTTGACGCTGCCCACCACCGCGCCCGTGGGGCGGTCGGTCACCAGCAGCTCGCCGAAGGCGTGCTGTGCGGAGCGGTCGGCCTTGTAGCCGGGCGTCGCCGCGTTGGCGAGGTCGTTGGCGATCTGATCCTGCCGGGCCATCTCGGCAACCATGCCGGAGGCGGCGATGTACAGCCCACGTTCCATGTCCCCGTGGTCGGCGGCGTGCCAGAGCGCTTGAGGACAGCGGACGCCTGGTCGATGACAGGGCCGTGAGCTTCGGTGGTGGCGCCATTCCGATCGAGTTCGTCCTCCTGCGTGGGTCGCCGCTGGTCGACGACCTCACCCTCAAGCCGGGCTCGATGATCAACGGCCGCGTGCTCGAACTGCTGGGCAACGGGCGCGGCTTCATCAACCTCGCGGGGATCAAGCTCGAGGCGCAGCTGCCAGGAACCGTGCGCGCCGGGGAGATCCTCCGCATGCGCGTGACCGAGTCCCCGGACGAGCGGCTCTCGCTGAAGATCGTCGACCAGTTCATGCCCCAGGGCGCGCAGGATGCGAGTGCCACCGCCGCCGCGCAGTCAGCGGCCGGCGGCCCGCAGCCGCTCGTGGGCTTCGGGCTCCCCGGCGGCGCGCAGGCGCAGCTCATCCTCGATGACGACGGCGGCCCTCCGCGCGCAGAGGGTGAGCCGGTGCGCAGCATCGTGTTGCGGTACGACAGCGAGCTTCTGGGCCGGATGGACGTCGTCGTGCGTCTGGACGACGCGCAGGTCCATGCGACGGTGCTGGCCATGCCGGGCGCGCCGCTCGAGGGCGCGCGCAGCCACTCCGACGAGCTGCGTACCGCGCTGCGCGAGGCGGCCGACCGCCCCGCCCAGGTGACCATCGCCGGCCGCGCACTGGAGTTCGTCGATGTCGAAGCCTGAGGGCGGGCGCATCCGGCGCGCCGCTGCGCTGCGCTACGAAGGCGAGGGCGCCCCGAGGGTCGTCGCGACCGGCGCCGGCGAGATCGCCGAGCGCATCATCAAGAACGCCATCGAGGCCGGCGTGCCGGTCCGCGATGACGCCGCGCTCGCAGAGGCACTCGCGCGCGTGGAGATCAATCAGGAGATCCCGTCCGAGCTGTATCAGGCGGTCGCGCAGGCGCTCGTGTGGGCCCACGGATTGGATCTGGCGACGCGGATTGCCGCACGGCAGGCCGCGGAGGTTCCGCGGCGAAGTACGGGCTGACTACGGATGCCGACGCACCCGTCGCCCTCGATCCTCTAGCGAGCAATGTTCGAACTCCCTCTCGCAGACGCGGCCCTTGACCTCTCGCGCTGGCAGTTCGCGCTCACGTCGATCTACCACTTCCTCTTCGTCCCGCTGACGATCGGGCTGGCGTTCACGCTCGCGATCATGCAGACGCTGTGGTTCCGGTCGGGCGATGAGCAGTGGCTGCGGCTCACGCGGTTCTTCGGCAAGCTCTTTCTGATCAATTTCGCCATCGGGGTCGCCACCGGCCTCGTACAGGAGTTCAAGTTCGGCATGAACTGGTATGAGTACTCCCGCTTCGTCGGTGACGTCTTCGGCGCACCGCTCGCCATGGAGGGCCTGATGGCCTTCTTCCTGGAGTCCACGTTCATCGGGCTCTGGGTGTTCGGCTGGAATCGCCTGAAGCCGGCCATCCACCTCGCGACCATCTGGATCGTCGCGATCGCCACCACGCTCTCGGCCTACTTCATCCTCGCCGCGAACGCGTGGATGCAGGACCCGGTCGGCTACGAGATGGTCGGCGACAAGGCGCAGATGACGAACATCTTCGCGGTGCTGTTCAACGAGACCGCGGTGCTCGCGTTCTTCCACACCATGGCCGCCGCCGCGGTGACCGCCGGCTTCTTCGTC
The DNA here is from genome assembly GCA_005788585.1 of Actinomycetota bacterium. Next base: position 5,515 of record SYBY01000044.1, read on the forward strand.
CTCGGGGTCAGCGCCTTCCACATGCGTCGCGGCCAGGACGTCCAGGCCTTCGGGCGCGTCGCGCGGCTGGCGTCCGCGATCGTCGTCCCGGCGACGCTCCTCGTGCTGCTCATCGGCGACGACTTCATGCGCAACATGGTCGAGCGCCAGCCGATGAAGGTCGCGGCCGCCGAGGCGCTGTACGACACGGAGGAGAAGGCAAAGCTCTCGCTGTTTGCGGTCGCGCCCCTGGAGGCCAACCCGGGCGAGACGACGATCAACATCGGGGTGCCCTATGTGCTGAGCATCCTCGCCACGAACTCGTTTGACGGCGAGGTCGTGGGCATCAACCAGCTCCAGGCCCAGTACGAGGAGAAGTACGGGCCCGGTGACTACGTCCCGCCCGTCGGCGTCGTGTACTGGGGCTTCCGCGGCATGGTCTACATCGGCGGGCTGCTCCTGGCGCTCGCGCTCTGGGCCGGCTACCTGGCGTGGAAGGGGAAGATCGAGACGAACCGGACCTTCCACCGCGTCATGATCTGGTCGATTCCCCTCCCGTTCCTGGCGAACACCGCCGGCTGGGTGTACACCGAGGTGGGGCGCCAGCCCTGGGTGGTCCAAGGTCTGCAGCAGACGGCCGACGGCGTGAGCGTCGCGGTCCCGACCTGGCAGATCGGCGTGGGCCTCGGTGCGTTCATGGCGATCTACGCGATCTTGATCGTCATCGAGTTCTGGCTGCTGCGCCGCTACGCGCAGCGGCTCCCTGATCCTGTCCGCGACGAGGCCGAGCGCTCCAAGCCCGTGCCGGCGATGAGCTACTGACATGGTTGACTTCCAGCTGGATCTCCAGACGTTCTGGTTCCTCGCCCTTGCCTTCTTCTGGGTCGGGTACCTCGTGCTCGAGGGCTTCGACTTCGGGGTCGGCATGCTCATGCCGTTCGTCTCGAAGGACGAGACGGACCGCCGCGTCGTCATCAACACCATCGGTCCCCACTGAGACGGCAACGAGGTGTGGCTCATCACCGCCGGCGCCGGCACGTTCGCCGCGTTTCCCGAGTGGTACGCGACGCTGTTCAGCGCGTACTTCCTGCCGCTGCTCCTCATCGTCGGGGCGCTCGTCGCCAGGGCCGTGGCCTTCGAGTACCGCGGCAAGCACCACACCGCGCGCTGGCGGAGCAACTGGGACAAGGTCATCTTCGTGACGAGCCTGCTCCCGGCGCTGCTGTGGGGCGTCGCCCTGTCCGGGCTGCTGTACGGGGTCCCGATCGGCGGCGACAAGCAGTTCACCGGCAACTTCTTCGATCTCGTGCAGCCCTACGCGCTCGTCGGCGGCCTCGTGACCCTGTCGCTGTCGCTGCTGTGCGGCGCGGTGTTCCTGGGGATGAAGACCGAGGACGACCTGCGTGAGCGGGCCCGGACGATCTCCGCGCGGATCGCGCCGGTCGCGGCGGGCATCCTGGTGGTGTTCGCCCTGTGGACGGCCTGGGGCGTGATGGACGACGTCATCCCCAACCTGCTGCTGCTCATCGCGGCGTCGGGCGCCGGCGGTGCTGTCGTGCTGACGACCGGGCGCCAGCACGAGGGCTGGACGTTCCTCGTGGTGTCGCTGACGATCGCGTTCGCCATCGGCGGGCTGTTCGTGCAGCTCTACCCGAACGTCATGGTGTCCTCGACGGCGGAGGCGAACAACCTCACGATCTACAACACGTCATCGGGTGACTACACGCTGACGGTGATGACGATCGTGGCGCTGATCATGCTGCCGATCGTGCTCTTCTACCAAGCGGTCAGCTACTACGTGTTCCGCGCCCGCGTGAGCCGCGGGGAGTTCGAGGGGCTCGGCCAAGCCGTCGGTGAGGTGGCGGACAAGCTGCACATCACCGAGCAGCATCCGCCGCAGGCCAACGTCGACCCGCCGAACCGGTAGGTGCGCGCGGTCGATCGTCGCCTGGCGGCGCGCGCCCGCGGGGTGCGCGCCGCGCTCGGCGCCGACGCCGCGCTGGGCGTCCTCGGCGCGGTGCTCGTGCTCGCGCAGGCGACGCTCCTGGCGAGCGTCATCGCGCGTGCGTGGGGCGGCGCCGATCTTGCGGAGGTCAC
>SYBY01000340.1 GCA_005788585.1 Actinomycetota bacterium
AATCCCTGGCGGCCTGCCACGAGCTGCGCGAGCTCGCCCAGCGCCGCGGCGCCGTGGACGGGCGACCGGCGCGTGCCGAGGTGGCTCGCGCGGCCGGCGGGCCGGTACGCCGCGTCGAGCTCGAGGCACACGCGGATCGGCGCACGGGCGGCCGGCGGCCGCACGCTGTCGATGAGATCGAGCTGCGCGACGTCGTCGACCATGAGCGTCACGGCGGCGGCCGCGGCCTCGTTCGTCGCAAGCCGCTCGATCGCACCGCGGTCGGGGGTCGGGTAGCCGATCACGATGTCGTCGCTCACGCCCGCGGCGTGGAGCCACAGCGCCTCGTCCAGCGCGTACGCCAGGACCCCGGACCACCCAGGGCGGTCGAGGGCCCGCGTGAGGAGGTCGCGCACGCGCACGGACTTGCTCGCGACCCGCAGCGGCGTACCACTTGCGCGGCGCTCGAGGTCGGCCGCGTTGGCGTCGAACGCGTCGAGGTCGACGAGTGCGAGCGGCGGGTCGAGGTGGGCGGTGGCAGCGTCGAGACGGGTGCGGTCGTCCATGCGCGGCGGACGGTATCGCCGATGCGGATGGACGGCTGCACTACGCTCTGATCATGCGCCCGTCCGATCTGAGCCGTCGGATCGCCGTCGCCGCCGGTGTCGCCTTCGCCGTCGGCCTGACGGCCGTGACCATCCTGAACGGGTTCAGCACGGTCACGCCGATCCGCCTGCTGCAGGGCACCGCGATCGTCGTGCTTGCGATCTTCGCGCTCGGCAGCGTGCTGGCTTCGATCGGCCTGCGCATCGCGGGGTGGGAGGAGCCCGAGAGCGAGGCGGAGTTCGAGCAGATCGTCAAGCGCTCGGAGCGGCTCGCGCGCAGCGGCACGGCCGCGGAGCCCGACGAGATGGAGTTCGCCGAGCTCGACCCGTACGACGACGAGGACTTCGAGGAGCTCGTCAGCGACGCGCTGGACGAGCTCCCCGACCTGCTGCAGCGTGCGCTCGAGCGCAACGTCGCGGTGGTCATCAGCGACGGGGGGCGCAAGGCCGGCGCGTACGGCCTCTACCACGGCGACACCGTCGCGCGGGACAACTACCCCGACCGCATCATCATCTACCGGGACACCCTGCGCCGAGACTTCGGTCACGACCCCGATCTGCTGCGGTTCGAGGTCACGAAGACCGTCCGCCACGAGCTCGCGCACCATCTCGGGGCCGACGAGCTGGGCGTGCGCGAGCTGGGCCTGTAGCCCGTCCGGCGAAGACCATTCGGGCCATGCGCGGTCCGCGGTGGTACCGTCCGCGGCGTGCGCACCGCACTGACCCTCGCCCTGGGGGCGCTCGCGGTGGTGCCGGTGGGGGCCTCGGCCGACGTCCGCACCGTCCGCTTCGGCGGGGAGCTCGGGAACCGCTACGAGCCCGCGGAGCTGACCGTGCAGGCAGGTGACGTCGTCGAATGGACCGGGGACTTCGCGGTCCACCCGCTGCGCTACCGCCCGTCGCCGTCGGAGCCGTACAGCGCCCCGTACACCGGGCCGGCGCCGCTGCGCCGAACGCTCAGCGCGGTCGGGGACCAGCTGGAGTACGTGTGCGCGATCCACGGTGACGCGGGCATGCGCGGTGTCGTCTCCGCGGTGGCCGCGGGCGATCCGCGCCCGCTGACCCGCCCGCCGCTGCTGTCACTGCGCACCGAGCCGCGCGAGCCCGTGGCGGGACGGCGCGTGACCTTCATCGTCTCGTACGTCGAAGGGAGCGGCGAGGGCCGCTTCACGCAGTTCGCCTGGGACCTGGACGGGGACGGCCGCGTCCGCCCGAAGGACGGGCCCGACCGCATCACGAAGACGCCGCGGGTGAGCACGACCTTCGAGCGGGCGGGCAAGCGCAAGATCGCCGTGACCGGCTCGACCACCGAGCCCGGCGCGGCAGGGACGAGCACGACGACGTTCCGGTTCGTGGTGGCGGCGAAGGCGGACAGCACACCGCCGCGACTGACGGTCGCCGGGCTGACCCCGACGGCGCTCCCCGCCATCCTGCGGTCCGGGCTGTCGGTCACGCTGCGCGCCGGCGAGCCGGTGCGGGCGCGCATCGACATCCTCCACGACGGGCGCGTCCTGGCCCGGACCACCCGGCGGCTCGGGACCAAGGCGACCGCGGTGAAACTGCGATTCTCGCGCGCGTCGATCGATTCGCTGCGCAAGCGCAAGAGCGTGCGCCTGAAGCTGCGGGTCGTCGCGCGTGACGACGCGGGGAACCGCACGACGCTGCGCAAGACGATCATCGCGCGCTGAACACGGCACTCCGTTGCGTGACGCAATGGACTATCCTATGACGCAGCCCTCGTGGAGTGCGACCGCCGAGGGGAATTGCCCCGTGGAGTGAGACCGCCGGGGCCGTACATAGGAGTGCACCATGCCCGAAGCAGTCATCGTCGACGCGGTCAGGACCCCGATCGGCCGCGCGGTGAAAGGCTCGCTGAAGACCGTCAGGACGGACGACCTCGCGTCGGTTCCGCTCCAGGCGCTGATGGAGCGCAACCCCGACGTCGATCTCAACGAGACCGTCGACGTCCTCATGGGCTGCGCCGTCGCGGAGGGTGAGGCCGGCGGCAACGTCGCCCGCAGCGCCGTCCTGCTCGCCGGCTACGACCACCAGGTGCCGGCGGCGACCGTGAACCGCTGGTGTGCGTCGTCGCTGCAGACCATCCGCAACGCCGCCCACGCCATCAAGGCGGGGGAGGGCGACCAGTACATCGCGGCGGGCGTCGAGGCCGTCTCGCGTGCCACCGGCGCGTCCATCCCGCCGCACCCCGAGCTGGACGGGTCGGAGGGATCGGCGTACGACGTCTACATCCCGATGGGCCTCACGGCCGAGAACGTGGCCGAGCGCTACGCGGTCAGCCGCGAGGACCAGGACGCGTGGGCCGTCATCTCCCAGGAGCGGGCCGTCGCCGCCTGGGACGCCGGCCACTTCGACTCCGAGATCGTGGCCGTCACGACCCCGGAGGGCGACGTGGTGACCCGGGACGACGGGCCGCGGCCGGGTACCACCGCCGAGAAGCTCGCGGCGCTGAAGCCGGCGTTCGTCGAGAACGGCACGGTCACGGCGGGCAACGCGTGCCCGCTCAACGACGGCGCGGCCGCCGTGCTCATGATGAGCGACGAGAAGGCCGCGGCGCTGGGCGTCACGCCCCGCGCACGGGTCGTCGCGTCATCGGTCGCGGCGATCCGGCCCGAGGTCATGGGCGTCGGACCGATCCCGGCCATCCAGCAGCTGCTGGCGTCGACCGGGATGACGATGGACGACATCGACGTCGTCGAGATCAACGAGGCGTTCGCCGCGCAGATCGTGCCGTGCATGTCGGAACTGGGCATCCCCGCGGAGAAGCTCAACCCGTTCGGCGGCGCGATCGCGCTCGGTCACCCGGTCGGGATGACCGGCGCGCGCATCATGACGACGCTGCTGAACGACCTCGAGACGCTCGACGGCACCTACGGCATCGAGTCAATGTGCGTCGCCGGCGGCATGGGCATGGCCATGCTCGTCGAGCGGCTCTGAGTCCTGCGGCGCGGGCCCGTTGATCCCGGTGAGCTCGGCCAGTTCGGCGAGCGCATCCTGATCGGCGGGCTCGTCCGTGCCGTCGCTCGCGGTGAGCGCATCGAGCTCGGCGGCGAGCTCGCGCAGCCGCTGGGCCAGGGTGGAGACCTCGTCGGCGGCGGTGGTGACCTGCGCGATCGACGCGCTCGCCTGCGCGACGTCGACGCCGATCTGCTGGCCGGCGGTGCGGCTGCTGCCGGCGGCGGCGGAGATGCTCTCGGCGCTGCCGTGGACGGCCTCGCCGGCCTGGGCGATGGCCCGCAGGGCGCCCTCCGTCTTCCCGGCGGTCTGCTTGCTGTGCTCGACGGACTCGACGCCTGATCGCGCGGCGGTGATGGCCTGCTGGGCGGCGGCCTCGACGTCGGCGAGCAGCTCGTCCACCGACGCGGTCGCGGCGTTGGACTCCTCGGCGAGCTTGCGGACCTCTTCCGCGACGACGGCGAAGCCACGGCCGTGCTCCCCGGCGCGGGCGGCCTCGATCGACGCGTTGAGCGCGAGGAGGCGGGACTGATCGGCGAGCTGCCGGACGGTGTCGACGATGGTGGCGACCTTGCGGGTGCGCTCGGTCAGCGACTCGACGCCCTCGGCGATGCCGGTCACGCGCGCGCCGACCTCGTCCATGTCGCCGACGAGCTGCGCCATCGCGGCGCTGCCCTCGGTCGTGGCCTGCGTGGTCGCGAGCGTCTCCTCGACGACGCGCGCCGCCTCGCGGGCGGTGGCGTCGGCGACCTCGTCGAGCGCCTCGGCGGAGAGCCGGACGGCGTCGAGCGCCTCGGCGCTGCGCTGCGCGGCCTCGTGGGTGCCGCCGGCCTCCGACGCGAGCTGCTCGCCGGTGATGGCGACCTGCTCGGCGTGCGCGCCGACACGCTCGGACAGGCGGCGCATCTCGGTGACGGTCCGGTCCAGGCGGGAGATCGTGCCGTCGAGCTCGGCGTTCTTGGCCTCGAGCTCCTCCTTGCGGCGGTCCATCTCGGCGTTGCGGCGCGCGAGCACCGCCTCCTGGTTCTCGGCGAGCTTCCAGGACGCCAGCAGCGCCGCGACCTGGACGACGACGAACGCGGCGTGGACGAGCGTCTGCTTGACGATGTCGCCCGTGCCGTTGTGGTTCATGTAGACCGACTCGGGCTGGATGAGCGCGAAGACCAGGTGGTGCACCACGATCATGCCGACGGCGACGGCGAACGGTCGCCAGTCGAGGTACAGCCCGATGATCGGGAGCACGACGAAGAAGTGGAAGTGCGCGGCGAGCGCGCCACCGGACGCGTGCACGAACAGCGCGCTGCACATGATCAGGCCGGCGGCCGCGGCGCACGAGCGGGCCGACTGGCTGAGCTTGGGCCAGCAGGCGAGGCCCGCGAGGATGCCGAGCGGCAGGACCACGTCGAGGACGAGGTGGCCGAGCGCCATCCCGCGCGCGGCGCCGTAGGCGAGCACCGAGGGGATGTGCAGCAGGATGATGCTGACGATGACGGTGTGGCGCGGGGCCCACTCGTCGTGGGACAGCCCGCGCAGGCGGGGGAAGGCGGCCAGCACCTTCTGTGCCAGTCCGGGCGTGGCAGAGTTCATGGCCCGGGTGATCGGCACAACTGAGCCCACCTGAACCGGATTCAGTCGCGGGGCGACGCCAGGGACAGCGCGTACCAGGCGTTCGGATCCTGGTACCAACCACGGAGCTGCAGGCCGGCCTGCGCGTAGGCGCGCTCGAGGCCTCCGCGGCGGAACTTCCGGCTGATCTCGGTGAGGATCGACTCGTCGGCCTGGAACGTCACCTCCAGGCCGAGTCCGCGGATGCGGACGACCTGGTCGCGCAGGCTGCGCAGCCGGATCTCGATGCGCTCGAGCACCGGATTCCACGTCGCCTCGTGCGCGAACGCGTCGAGGTCGAAGTCCGCCAGCAGCTCGCGGTTGATGACCGCGAGGACGTTGCGGTTGAAGGCCGCGGTGACGCCCGCGGCATCGTCATAGGCGGGTTCCAGGACGCCGACGTCCTTGACGAGGTCGGTGCCGAGGAGCAGCGCGTCGTCTGGGCCGAGCAGCGGCCGCACCTGCGCCAGGAAGGCCTGGACCTCGACGGGCTGGAGGTTGCCGATGGTGCTCCCGAGGAACGCGACGATCCGCGGGTCGCCGTTCGGTCGCGGCAGGGCGTGGAGGTCGGCGGTGAAGTCACAGATCCGCGCGTCGATCTCAAGATCGGGGTAGCGGTCGACGAGCCCGGGGATCGCCCCTTCGATGGCGGCGGCGCTCACGTCGACCGGGACGTAGCGGCGCAGCGCGCCGGCCTCGTGCAGGGGGTCGAGCAGCAGCGGCGACTTCGTCGACGAGCCCGAGCCGAGCTCGATGACCTCGGCCGCCGGGATCTCCGTGGCGATGCGGGCCCCGACATGCTCGAGCAGCGCCGCCTCGGTCCGGGTCGGGTAGTACTCGGGCTGCTCGCAGATGGCGTCGAACAGCTCGCTGCCGCGTGCGTCGTAGAACCACTTCGGCGGGAGGGTCTTCGGGTTCGTCGAGAGCCCGTCCAGGACGTCTGCCGCGAGGGCGGTCCAGCTCTCGGGGAAGGCGTGGACCTCGACGCCGTGCTCGGCGAGGGCCTGGAGGCGGTCGCTGTCGCTCATGACCGCTCCACGCAGCGCAGGCCGGCGAAGATCTGCCGGCGTTCCGGTCGGTCCCAGTTGCGCGACGTCCGGCGTGCCACGCAGGGCGCCGTCGCCCAGGACCCGCCGCGCAGCGCGCGGTAGCCGCGGTCGAAGAAGACCTCGCTGTACTCGGGATAGGGGTAAGGCTCGAAGCCGGGGTAGCCGGTGAACGTGCTGCTCGTCCACTCCCAGGCGTCGCCGGTGAGGCCGCGGACGTCCGTCCCGGCGCCGGCGCCGACCGGAGCGGGGCCGAACGTCGTGCCGCCGAGGACCGGCGCCCCGGTCGGGTGCAGCGACGCGGCGTGCTCCCACTCGGCCTCGGTGGGCAGGCGGGCGCCGCGCCAGGACGCGAACGCGTCGGCTTCGTGCGCGCTGACGTGGACGATCGGCTCGTCATCGCGCAGCGGCTCGACGCGGTCGTAGCGGCGGACGGTCTCGCCGTCGTCGTGCCAGAACAGCGGCCGGGTGACGGCGTGCTCCGTGCGCCACGTCCAGCCCTCGTCGGTCCACAGGCTGCGGCGCGCGTACCCGCCGTCCTCCATGAAGGCGCGCCAGTCGCCGACGGTGACGGGCCCGCGGTCGATCCGGAATGGCGCGAGTTCGGCGGTGTGGGCGGGCAGCTCGTTGTCGTAGGCGAAGCCCGACCGCGCGCCGATCGTCGCCGCGCCGCCCGGGATCTCGACCATCCCGGCGGCGCTCCCGGACCGCTCGGGCAGTGGGGACCGATCGGGCGTGATCCAACCGGCGGGTGCCAGCGCGAGCGCCTGGAGCATCGTCTCGCGGTGCTGCTCCTCGTGCTCGAGGAGGAGGTTCCAGAGGAAGCCGTCGGCCTGCAGGCGCGGGGCGTCCGGGCCGAGGTCGGTGTCGGCGGCGCGTTCACACGCGCGCACGAGGGTGGCGTCGAGGTAGTCGCGGGCCTGCGCCGGGTCGAGCAGCGGCAGGTCGCCGCGCACCGCGCGGGGCTGTTCGAACGCGTCGTACAGCGCGAAGACGTCGGGCCGCAGCGGCGCAGGCGCTCCGTCGAGCCGCGAGAGCCACAGGTCCGCGTACGCCGCGATGTGCGCGAGATCCCACACGAGCGGGCTCATCAGCGCGTCGTGCTGGCGCTGCAGGCGCTCGTCGTCGAGACCGGCGACGAGCGCGAGCGTGCGCCGTCGGGTCTCCTGCAGCCGCTCGGCAAGGCGAGCGCCCGTCGCGGCCTCCTGGGACGTGGTGGCAGACGGCACTGAGAACCGACCCTACCCAATGGCAGGTGCGGCTACCCGCACCTCGGAACACCTGCTGACCGTATCGGCGCGCCGGCGCTCGGCGACGAGGCTTGCGGCATGGAACGCACACCCCACACACCCACCCCCGGGCGGCCGGCGCCGCGGCGCTCGATCGCCGGCCGCGCCGGCCGCTGGAGCGCCCACCACAAGAAGACCGCGGTCCTCGGCTGGCTGGCGTTCGTCGCCCTCGCCTTCGTCCTCGGCGGGATGCTCGGCACCAAGCAGCTCGAGGACGCCGACACCGGCGCCGGCGAATCCGGCCGGGCCGACCAGGTCCTCGAGCGGGCCTTCCCCGAAGATGTGGCCGAGGAGAACATCCTCATCCAGGCTCCAGCCGGCGCCTCTGCACGTGATCCCGACGTGCGGCGGGCCGTCGACGACCTCACGGCGACGGTGCGCGACCTACCCGGCGTGAGCGAGGTCGTCTCGCCCTACGAGCAGGGCGGCGCGGTCTCCGAGGACGGCCGGTCCGTGCTGATCGGCTACGAGCTGCGCGACACCGAGGACGAGCCCGCCGTCGACGAGATCTCGGCCATCAACGCCCAGATCGCGAAGGCGGCGAAGGAGTATCCGACCCTGCGCGTCGAGCCCTTCGGAGACGCGACGGCCGAGGAGCAGATCGAAGGCCAGTTCGAGGAGGACTTCCAGCGGGCCGAGCTGCTGTCGCTGCCGATCACGCTGTTCATCCTGGTCATCGCCTTCGGCGCGCTGGTCGCCGCGGGTCTCCCGCTGCTGCTGGGTATCACGGCGGTCACCGCCTCACTCGGCCTGGTCGCGCTGCCGAGCCAGATCCTGCCCGTCGACGAGGCGATCAGCTCGGTGATCCTGCTGATCGGCATGGCGGTCGGGGTGGACTACTCGCTGTTCTACCTGCGGCGGGAACGCGAGGAACGCGCGAAGGGCCGCACGACCGAGCAGGCGATCGACATCGCCGCGGCGACGTCGGGCAAGGCGATCCTCATCAGCGGCCTGACGGTCATCATCGCGATGTCCGGCATGTTCCTCACCGGGGACAAGACGTTCATGTCCTTCGGCGTGGGCACGATCATCGTGGTCGCCGCCGCCATGATCGGCTCGATCACGGTCGTCCCGGCGATGCTGTCGTGGCTCGGCCCGAAGGTCGACAAGGGACGCGTGCCGTTCCTCGGCCGCCGTTCCGCGGGCGACAGCAAGCTGTGGGGCGCGATCCTCACGCCGGTGCTGCGGTTCCCGCTGCCCGCCGCGCTGCTCGCCGCCGCGCTGCTGGTCGGCATGGCGCTGCCCGCGCTGCAGATGAAGACCGCCACGAGCGGACTCGACATGCTGCCGCGCTCGCTGCCGGTCATGCAGACCTACGACCGCATCCAGGAGGCGTTCCCGGGTGAGCCGATCCCGGCCGTCGTCGCGGTGCAGGCCGAGGACGTCAACACCCCCGAGGTCACCGCCGCGATCGGTCGGATGGTCGACGACGCGGAGGCCACCGGACTGTTCGGGACGGGCGCCGACGTCACTGTCGCCGACGACGGCTCGGTTGCGGCGGTCACGATCCCGATGAAGGGCGACGGATCGGACGACGCATCGCTCGACGGACTGGCCGCACTGCGCGAGGACATCATCCCCGCGACGCTCGGCGAGGCCGGCATCACCGGCGAGGTCACCGGCTTCACCGCCGGCTCGGAGGACTGGAACGACCGCATGCGCGGAGCGGCGCCGCTGGTGTTCGCGTTCGTGCTGACCCTGGCGTTCCTCCTGCTCATGGTCACGTTCCGCTCGGTGGTCATCCCGCTGACGGGCATCGCGATGAACCTGCTCAGCGTGGCGGCCGCGTACGGCGCACTCGTGTGGGTCTTCCAGTTCGGCAACCTCGAGGGCCTGCTCGGCTTCGACGCGCCGGGCGCCGTGACGAGCTGGCTGCCGATCTTCCTGTTCGTGATCCTCTTCGGGCTCTCGATGGACTACCACGTGTTCATCCTCAGCCGGATCAAGGAGGCGCGGGACGGAGGGATGAGGACGGCCGACGCGATCTCGTCGGGCATCCGCTCGACGGCGGGCGTCGTGACGAGCGCCGCGGTGGTCATGGTGGCCGTGTTCTCGATCTTCGGGTCGCTCTCGATGATCGAGATGAAGCAGATGGGCGTCGGCCTGGCCGTGGCCATCCTGCTCGACGCGACCATCGTCCGCGGTGTCCTCCTCCCGGCTGTCATGCAGCTCCTGGGGGAGGCCAACTGGTACCTCCCGAAGTGGCTGCAGTGGCTGCCTGAGGTGGACCACGGAGCCGGGGACGTTATGGAACCGGCACGCGAGCCGGCCCCGCGCCCGGTGGAGGAGATCCCCGAGCCCGCGGGCGTCTGACGCGACAGGCCTCAGGCTCAACGTGAGCCTGAGGCCTCGTCGTTATGGCGTCGTGCGGAGGGGCACGCCGGGTACGCTGCGGCCATGGAGATCCGCGCCGCCGTACTCGAGGAGTTCGCCCAGCCGCTGCAGGTCACGACGCTCGACCTGGCAGGGCCGAAGGCGGGTGAGGTGCTCGTCCGGCTGCACGCCTGCGGGGTCTGTCACACCGACATGTACTCCGCGTCAGGGGTGGATCCATCGGGCTACGCGCCCTGTGTCCTGGGACACGAGGGCGCGGGCGTGGTCGAGGCCGTCGGCGACGGCGTCACCTCGGTGGCGCCCGGCGACCACGTCGTCACCCTCTTCAGCCCGCAGTGCGGGCAGTGCGTGAACTGCCGCTCGGGCCGCACGAACATCTGCGTGGCGATCCGCGAGCAGCAGAACCAGGGCTACCTGCCCGACGGGACGGCCCGGCTGTCCCGCGACGGCGAGCCGATCCGCCACTTCATGGGCTGCTCGACCTTCGCCGAGGCCACCGTCGTCTCGGAGTTCTCGCTGGCGAAGGTCAGCAAGGACGCGCCGCTGGAGACCGCCGCGCTCTTCGCCTGCGGCCTGTCGACCGGCCTGGGTGCGGCGATGTACCGCGCGAAGGTCTGGGAAGGCTCGACCGCCGTGGTCTTCGGGGCCGGCATGGTCGGCCTGGGTGCCGTCGCCGGCGCCCGGCTGCAGGGCGCCGAGCGGATCATCTGCGTCGATCTGAGCGAGGACCGCCTGGAGCTGGCCAAGCACCACGGCGCGACCGACACCTGGGTGGCGGGCGACGACATCGTCGACCGCATCCTCGCCGAGACCGACGGCTACGGCGCGGATTTCACCTTCGAGGCGACCGGGCTGGTGGGCGTCATGCGCCAGGCCGTCGAGTCCGCCCGCATGGGCTGGGGCGTGTGTTGCGTCACCGGCGTGGCGGGCAAGGGGGAGACGCTGGACATCGTCCCGCGATACCTGATCACCGGCCGCACGGTCATGGGTGCGTCATTCGGCGGCGTGAAGGGCAGGGACCAGGTCCCGGAGCTGGTCGACCGCTACCTGGCGGGCGACATCGACGCGGACGCGTTCATCTCGCACCGCATCTCGCTCGACGACATCAACAAGGGGTTCGATCTCATGCATCACCAGGACGGCATTCGCAGCGTGGTCCAGTTCACATGAGCCTGATCATCGAACGGACCGAGGCGCCCGGCTGGACGTCGAACTCGTACCTCGTCGCGGACGGCGAGGGCGGACGCGCCGTCGTCATCGACGGCAACGGGATCGCACAGCCGCTCATCGACCGCGCCGAGGAACTCGGCGTGACGGTCGACGCGATCCTCGTCACCCACCAGCACGCCGACCACGTCGAGGCGATCGTCGACTATCGCGACGCCTTCGGGGCGCCCGTCTACACCCATGCGATCACGAATGCGGCGGTCGAGGGCCTGAACGCCGAGCACGAGATCGCCGAGGGCGACGTCCTGGAGTTCGGTGGCCTGCGGATCGAGCCGCTGCTCAGCGAGGGGCACTGTGCAGGGCAGCTCGTGTACGTCGTCAACGGCACCGACGCGTTCACCGCCGACACGATCTTCAAGGGCACGGTGGGCGGGAACTTCGCCCCCGCGAACACGGGCTACGCCGATCAGAAGGCCGCCGCGATGCGCCTGGCGCAGCTGCCTGCCGAGACGGTGCTGCACCCCGGCCACACGCTGCCGACGACCGCCGGCGAGGAGTGGGAGCACAACCCGTTCATCCGCATCTGGCGCGGACTCGACCCCGAGGGCGACGAGGCGGTGACGGTGTGGGACCGACCGGCGACGCTCATCCTCTGGGCGCCCGATTACGACGGGACGAACAAGGCATGGGTGCGGTTCTCCGACACCGGCGAGGACGGGATCACGGGCGGGTCGCAGGTGGTGCGGCTGTAGGGACGGCTCGGGGGCCGCAGCGGCGTACCACCCGGTTCGGCCGGTGCGGCGTTCAGATCAGCTTGCGGTGGTCCAGCCGCTCGAACGCGGTCCTGATCCAGGGGTCGAAGAACGTCCCCGCCTGCTTGCGCATCTCCGCGAACGCGTCGTCGATCTTCATGGCGCGCTTGTACGGCCGCTCGTGGGTGAGGGCGGCGAAGGCGTCAGCCGCCATCACGATGCGGCTCTCGACAGCGCAAACACGGACGTACGGTTCGGAGCGGCTCACCACTTCCATGGAAGGTCCCCGCCTGCCGTCACAGTCCCGTCACGCGGCCCCTTCTGGATTCATACGGCCGGTGCCGATGGGCGTCCTGCATGGGGTCGTTCACACGCTCATCAGCAGTCGTGCCGGCTGTCGGTTTCCGCATCGCGCGGCTCGCGCTGGCCGGCGCGGTCGTGGTGGCTGGCGCCCTGCTGCAGGCGGGTCCCGCGGTTGCAGACAGCACGCGAGCCGAGGTGGAGGTCCGCACCGCGGGCCGCGTCATTGCGACTCGGCGTGCGGTCTTCGGAGCAGGCAACGTCGGCGCCGAGGGCGAGCCCCGGCGTGACACCACGCTGATCGCGGCGCTCGGGCCATCAACCGTCGCCGTGGCGCTCGACGGGATGGTCATCATCATGCACTCCCATCTCCCAGCCACCCAGCCCACGGAGCGCGAGCTGGTGCGGGCTGCTGCGCTGGCTCCGGCGATCGTCACGTTGGGCGGGCTCGATGGCCAGGGCGCGCTGTCGGCCCCCGCCGTCTTGCGGACGGGTGCCCTTTTGCTGGGAACGGCGGCGCAGTGCGTCGCCTTGGGGATGCGCGATGCTGCGGCGAGCGCGCGATGCCATGCGTTCCGACCCGCCGGTGACGGACCCGTCGTGGCCCGCATCGCGGTGAGTGCCGTTGACCTAGCCACGCCCCACGGGCGTCCTGCGCCTGCGTGGCGCTTCGATGGCGGCGGGCGATCCGTCCTTTGGCGCTCCGGCTCGGTCGATCACCTGGATTCGACGCGGCGGTGCGACAACGCCGTCACGGTGGTCCACCTGCCCCGTTCGATCGTGCTTCGCTTGCCATGTGCATCCCGCCCGTACGACGTGACAACCTGACCATCGTCGGGCGGCGCCGTGGTCGCGGCGTTCGGCGTGCCGACGCTCTGGGGCTGAGCGGCACGCGACCTACGCGCTGGCCCGCCGCTGCTTGATCCGGTGCCCGACCTCGACGATTGCGTCGACCGCCGGAAGCAGTTCCCGCCCGAAGCCGGTGAGCTCGTACTCCACGGACGGGGGCGCCGTCGCGCGCTCGGTACGGGTGATCAATCCGTCGGCGGCCATCGCGCGCAGGCGCGCGGACAGGACCTTGGCGCTGACGCCGTCGAGATCCCCGCGCAGTTCGTTGAACCGCCGCGGGCCCTCCCGCAGGTACCACAGGACGTTGGGCGTCCATGCGCCGCCGATGAGGTCGAGGCATGACGTCAGCGGACAGTCGCCTGGCGGTGGGCTGACGCGGCTCGGTCGGTGGCGCAGCACGGTTACCGCAGGTTACCGGCCGGTCACCGGCAGATGGTTGCTGGTCGTTGCGTGTGCACCTACTGTCGGGGCATGTCCCTCCCCACCCATCGCCGCGACTGGCGGCGCACCCGGGCCGCCGAGCTGCTCGGCATCGCGCACCCGATCATCCAGGGCCCGTTCGGCAGCGGGCTGTCGAGCGTCCCGCTGGCCTCCGCGGTCGCCGGCGCCGGCGGGCTCGGTTCCTTCGGGGCCCAGCACCTGAGCCCTGCGGGCGTCACTGCGCTCGTCGACGAGCTGCACGCCGCGATCGACGGGGTCTTCAACGTCAACCTCTGGGTCTCCTCGCACGACGTCCCGGAGGCGGTGTTCGACGATGCCGCCTGGGACGCAGCGGCCGCGCGTTTGCAGCCGCTGTACGACGCGGTCGGCATCGACCCGCCCGAGCGTCCGCGGCCCGTGGCCCACGGCTTCGACGACCTTGCCGACGCGCTGATCGCCGCGCGGCCGCCGGTGTTCAGCTTCGTCTACGGCGTGCCGGACCCGGAGATCCTGGAGCGCTGCCGTGCCGCGGACATCGTCACGGTCGGCACCGCGATCACCGTCGAGGAGGCCGTCGCGCTCGACGAGGCGGGCGTCGATGCGATCGTCGCATCGGGCTTCGAGGCAGGTGGCCATCGCGTCGCGTTCCTGCGGGAGGCCGAGGACTCGCTGGTCGGGACGATGGCGCTTGTCCCCGCGGTCGTGGGCGCCGTGCGGGCGCCGGTGATCGCTGCCGGCGGGATCGCGACGAGCCGGCAGATGGTCGCCGCGCTCACACTCGGCGCGGACGCGGTCCAGATCGGGACGGCGTTCCTTGCCACCGCCCAGTCGGGCGTCACGCCCGAGCACCGGGCCGCGCTGGTCGACGGCCCGCGCCGCACGCGGCTCACGCGGGTGCTGAGCGGGCGCCTCGCTCGCGGGCTGGCCGCGGACATCATGTACGACATCGAGACCGGCGACGAGCGGATCGCCCCGTACCCGTACCAGGGGGCGCTCATGCGGCCGATCGTCGACGCGGCGCGGCGCCAGGGGCGTGACGATCTCGTGGCGTTCTGGGCCGGCCAGTCCGCGCCGCTGGTGCAGCCGGACCGCGACGCGGGAGAGCTCGTCGGGGCGCTGGTCGCCGGCGCGGATGCGCTGATGTGACGCTCCGGCGCGCGATGCGGACGCCGACGCTGTGCCCGCTCAGCGGGTCTTGCGTCGGCAGGAAGCTACGCCGCGCGGCGCTGCTGCGGCGCGGCCGCCGCGGCGAGCGACACGACCTCCGCGTCCCGCCCCGGAAGCACCGCCGGATCGTCGGTCTGCACCCACGCCTGCAGGGCCGCGAACGCCTCGGCGTCGAGCTTGTGCGGGACATCGGAGCCGATGATCCCCATCGCCTTCTCCAGCGGCATGCCGTCGCGGTACGGGCGGTTTGCGGTCAGCGCCTCGTAGATGTCGGCGACGGCGAGGATCCGCATGTCGGGCGTCATCTGCTCGGCGCCGATGCCGCGGTGGTAGCCGCTGCCGTCGAGCTTCTCGTGATGGTTCGCCGCCAGTTCGGCGATCGGCGAGAAGCACGCGGCGCGCGAGAGGATCGCGTAGGTCTGCCGCGGGTGCTCCTTGATCGCGTCGAACTCGTCGTCGGTGAGCTTGCCCGGCTTGTCGAGGATCGCGTTGGAGACCGCGAGCTTGCCGATGTCGTGCAGCAGCGCTGCGCGGCGCAGGTCGCGCAGCCGGTCTCCGCCGATGCCGGACTGCCGCGCGATCCCGATGGTGACGTCCGCGACGCGCGAGGAGTGGTTGAACGTGAACGGCGACTTCGCGTCGATGACCCGCGAGAAGGCCTCGGCGATGCGGTCGAGCTGTGCGTCGTCCGCGGTGACCATGCGGTCGCCGGGGTCGTGTTCGGCGACCGAGCCCGCGGGATCGTCCTCGACCAGCGACGCCCACAGCGGATCGCCGATCGGCAGCGAGGTCAGCGCGTCGACGAGGTCGGGGTCGAACCAGGTGCCGCGCCGGGCGGTCGCGATCTCGATCGCCTCGTACGGGCCGGCGGCGGCGCAGAAGACCTCGACGGTCTGGGAGAGACAGAGGATGCGGCCGAGCAGGGGGATCTGGTCGCCGCTGCGACCACTGGGGCGCCCGCCGCCGTTCCAGTGCTCGTCGAGCGCGCGGATCGCCTGCGCCGAGGCCTCGGGCAGTTCGAGCATGCGGGCGATCTCCGCACCGCGCTCACACCGCGCGGCGAACAGGTCGTCGGCGAAGGCGCCCGTGCGCGCGAGTTCGATGATCGCCTTCAGGCGGCCCGACAGGCCCCGGCCGCGACCGGCGGACGTGATCGCCCAGCGGCGCTCGGCCTTGGCGTCGTCGGTGTCGAGGAACTTGCTGGTGCGCTTGAGCTCGAGGTCGTCCGTGGAGAAGATCTCGGCCATGCGTGACGCGTTGGCCGAGCAGCCCGCGTCCTTCATGAGCAGCGCGTAGAAGAGGGCCGAGCGGTCCTCTTCGGGCAGGCGGATGACCTCCGCGAGGCGCATCCCGATGAGGCAGCTGCGCAGCGCGTGGCCGGGCGGCTGGCCCTCGGTGATGTCGAGCGCATGGGTCAGCGCACCGAGGATCTCGGACAGCGCGTAGCGCTGGTCCTGGGCGGGGACGTCAGGGCTCACGCCTTGGATCATCGGCCGGACGCGCCGGGATCTGCAGGATCCCGGCGCGTCGTCGGCAGATGGTTAGTGCCTACTTGACCGTGACCTTCGTCGTGGTCGTCTTCGTGGCGCCGGCGGCGTCGATCGCCGTCACCGCCACGCGGTAGGTGCCCTTGGCGACCTTGCCCTTGGTCAGGAGCTTCCAGGACGTGGTGCCCCTGGCCACCACGGTCGCCTTCGTCGAGGCGGCCATCGGCTTGGTGAGCTTCCCGTTCGCCTTGACGAACCGGACCTTGCCCTTGCCGGCGGCCTTTGCGATGCGCAGCTGGACCGACTTCACGGCCTTGCCGCACGTCGTCGCGGTCGTGCCCGAGAACGCGAGCTTGCCGCCCTTCGTGCTCTTGGCCTTGAGCTTCACGCGCGGCGTGCACGTCGCGTTCGCCGCGATGGGCAGCACGTCGGGCAGCTTCGCCGACGGCTTGGCGGGCTCGATCGCGTCGAGCACGCTCTGCGCGGTCACCCCGTCGGTGCCTGCCTTCGGCGCCGCACCGTCAGAGGCGAACGTGTCGACGAACACCGACGGCCCGCTCACCGCCTCCTGGAAGCGCACGTCCGAGAGCTGGATCGAGCCGGTGGCCGGCTTGCCGGCCTCGCCGAAGCGCAGCTCGAGCTTGCGCACCTTCGTCAGGTCCAGGCCCTGCGCCGCGAAGTCCGCGAGCGGGATCCGGATCTGGTTGAGGATGATGTGCACCTTGCTGCTCGTGGTGCCGATCGTCGGGTGCAGGGCGTTGCCGTAGCGCTGCTCGCCGGCGGCCACCGTGGCCTCCTTGCCGGACGCGTCGGTCAGCGCG
>SYBY01000341.1 GCA_005788585.1 Actinomycetota bacterium
GCCTCCTCGACGGTCGCCTCGACGTCGTTCGGGTAGATGTTCCGCCCGTCGATGATGATCGTGTCCTTCATGCGGCCCGTGATGTAGAGCTCGCCGTCGATGAGGACGCCCAGGTCGCCGGTGCGCAGCCACGGCCGCTCGGGCAGGTCGCCCGCGTCGCGGAGGACGCCGGCGAAGGTGTCCTCGGTGGCGCGCTCGTTGGCCCAGTACCCCTGGCCGACGTTCTCGCCGTGGACCCAGACCTCGCCAACGGTGCCGGAGGGCAGCAGCTCACACGACGCCGGCTCGACGATCGCGACCCGCTGTCCGACGGCCACCCCGCACGAGACCAGCTCGGTCACGCGGTCGTCCGGCTCGGTGGGCGGGACGGCGCGGTGCTGCTGCAGCGCTGCCGCGTCAAGCTCGAGGATGCGCGCCGGGCGGTCCCGCGTGGTGGTCGAGACGAACACGGTCGCCTCGGCCAGCCCGTAGGACGGGTGGAGCACCTCGGGGCGCAGCCCGCAGGGCGTGAACGCCTCCAGGAAGTCGCGCACGGTGCGCGGCTGCACCGGCTCGGCGCCGTTGAGCATCGCCTTGACCCCGGAGAGGTCGAGGGCGGCGCGGTCGTCCGCGCGGACGCGCTTGGCGGCGTAGCCGTACGCGAAGTTCGGCGCTGCCGTGTAGGTGCAGGTCTGGCGCGCGAGCTCGCGCATCCAGCGCACGGGCCGCTGGATGAAGGCGAGGGGGTCGAAGATGCTGCCGGTGGCGCTGCAGACGATCGGCAGCACGAGGCCGAGCACTAGGCCCATGTCGTGGAAGAGCGGCAGCCAGCTGACGGCGGCGTTGTGGTCTTCGGCGTCGACGTCGAAGGCCACCATGAGCTGCAGCGCGTTGGCGATGACGTTGCGGTGGGTGAGCTCGACGCCGGCGGGCGCGCGGGTCGACCCCGACGTGTACTGCAGGTAGGCGAGCTCGTCGGGCATCAGCTCCGGGCGGACGTACGCCTCCGCGGCGGTCACGTCGGTCCGGAGGTCCTCGACGAGGACGATGTGCGCGTCGAGCGGCTCGTCGAGGCTCGCGACGAGCTCCTCGACCGACGCGCGGTGCGCGGCGGTGGTCAGCAGGCAGGTGGGACGGCAGTCGGCGAGGACGCCGCGCAGGCGCTCGCCCTGCCCGAGATGCTCGGGCTCGAAGAGTGGGACGCCGATGGCGATCGAGCGCAGCGTGCCGGCGAACGCGGCCATGTACTCGGGGCTCGACGGTGTGAGGATCGCGACGCGGTCACCCGGTGCGACGAGCGCCGCGAGTCGGGCGGCGATCGCGCGGGACCAGCGGTCAAGCTCGCGGAACGTGACCGTGTGCTCGACGCCGTCGCGCTCGCCGGAGAAATCCGTGTAGCGCAGCGCGATGCGGTCGGGTCGCCGTGCGGCCCAGTGGTCGACGTAGTCGGGGAGGAGCGCCATGCCGCCCGGCCCGGAGAAATCCCCGAGCGGGTCGACGGACTTCGGCGCCCGCGTCTGCACCTCGGTCACGCAGGACCCCCGGATGAGAACGTGTGCGCGCGCGTCGCCGGAGCGGCAGGCCGCACGGGTGACGTGTGCCATGACGCGTCCGCGAACGCGATGGTTCGGCGGTGCTCACGGCACGGACAGATGCCCAGACAGTCGAGACGTAGCAAGCGATCCACCCCCCTGGATACGTGCCGCGCCGTGCTCCCCCCATGGATGCCGCGCGGTACTTGCTCCCCTGGAACGTAGCATTACCGAACAGACGGTCAAGAGCAAGGGGCGGACTTTTTCAACGTCGCGTCAGGTGTCTGGTGGACACACCGTCAACGTTGGCGGCAGGTCAGCGCCCACGACGGCGACCGCCGCGGTCCACGCCGGTCCGAGATCGAGGTCGAGCACGCGGATCGCGGTGGCGTCCGTGACCTCCGTGGGCATCGCGACGTCGCGCCACCCGCCAACTCCCGCGGCCTCACCGACGGCCACGCGCTCGAGCCCGGCTGCGAGCCCGTGACCGGTGGCCTTGGCCGCCGCCTCCTTGCGCGTCCACGCCCAGAGACGGGCGCTCTGCGGGTCCGCTGCGGCCGCGGTCGCATCCCATTCGGGGACGCTGAAGACGTGGCGCCGGGTCGCGGACCAGTCGACGTCGCGCCGGAGCGGCTCGAGGTCGATGCCGACGGGGCCGGCCGTGCTGATCGCCACCGCGGCCATGGTCCCGGCGTGGGTGAGGCTGACCTCGGGCGCGTCCCGGGCGCCGACCGCCGGCTTGCCGTGGTCGTGCGCGCCGCACACCATGCAGTGCCGGACGACCGGGACGGCGACGGGCTCGACGCCCAGCAGTCGTGCGACACGTCGTCGCAGCAGGCCGTGGGCCACGACCGCCCTGCGCCGGTCGTCCGGAGCCGCCAGCCGGGAGATGCGCGCCCGTTCGCCTTCGTCGAGGTCGGCGCGCAGCGCGTCGAGCTCGGCAGGCGGGAGGTCGATGCTGCTCCACCAGACCTCGACGTGACGGGGTGGCAGCGGAGTGCGGGCGGACGGCGCGGGCGGCATGGCGGCGGCCCACACGCTACGGACCGGTGGCGTCGTGAATCCAATTCCTGGCATTTCCAAGAACGGTTGGTACCCTCCGACAAGGAGCCACCGGGCGGGGGACACGCTGGCCGGCTCCGGCGAACTGTCCGGCTGTGTGGGGGAAATGCATGTTGCGACGACTGCTTGCGGTCGCCTTGGCGAGTTGTGCGGTGCTGTGTCTCGGCGCGGCAAGCGCGTCTGCGGCCTTGCCGACGGCCAAATGGGTCACGATCCCGAGCGCTGACGGGGTGCGGCTGAAGGCCATCGTCTTCATGCCCGGCAACCTCAAGCCCGGGGACAAGCCGCCGGGCATCGCGTTCGCGGCCGCGTGGAACGGCGGCGCCGAGCAGAATTCCGTGCCCTCCTATCAACTGGCCCGCAAGGGCTACGTCGTCGTGAGCTACACGACGCGCGGCACCGGAATCGACACCGACAAGCGCGGGTTCGTCGAGATGGGCGGGCCCAAGGACATCATGGACATGAGCGCGATCATCGACTGGATGGTCACGCAACGCGGGGCCGACCCCGACCGGATCGGCGCGGCCGGCATCTCCTACGGCGCGGGCATCGCGCTCATGGCGTCCGGGGTGGACAAGCGGATCAAGTCCGTCGTCTCGATGAGCGGCTGGACCGACCTCGGCCGCGCGCTGTTCCCGAACGAGACGCGCAAC
>SYBY01000342.1 GCA_005788585.1 Actinomycetota bacterium
CGAGCCGCTCATGCGCCTGGGGATCTTCCGGGCGCCGAACCTCGCGGCGGCGAACGTCGCGCAGGTGCTGCTGGGCGCCGCGTGGGTCCCGATGTGGTTCTTCCTGAACCTCTACCTCCAGCAGGTGCTGGGGCTCGGGTCCTTCGCCAGCGGCGCGGCGCTGCTGCCGATGACGGCCGCGATCATGGTCGGGATGGTCGTCGTCGCACCGCGGCTCATGCCGCGGATCGGGACGCGGCCGATGGTCGCCGGCGGCCTCGGCGTCCTCGCCGTCGGACTGGCGCTGCTGTCACTCGTGCGGCCGGACGGCAGCTTCCTCGTGGACGTGCTGCCGGCGTCGCTCGTGGCGGCCGCGGGCATGGCCCTCGCGTTCATCCCGTCGCTGCAGACGGCGATCTCGAGCGCCCGCCCGGAGGAGGGCGGTCTGGCGTCGGGCATCGTGAACACCGGGTACCAGGTCGGGTCCGCGCTCGGCCTGGCCGCGATGACCGCCGTGGCCGCGTCGCACGGTGCCGGCGACCTGGGCGACGTCGTCGCGCTGACCGATGGGTACTCCGCCGCGGTCCTCGGCGCCGCCGGCATCGCCGCGGCCGGCGGGCTCGTCGCGTTCGCCACGCTGCGCACGCGCAGCACGGCCGTCACCGGCGGCTGACCGCCAGGGTTGCGGGGCGCACCTGGCGCCCCGCAACCTCCCGGGACACCGCGCGCCGGTTAACCTGGAGGCATGCTCATCGCGTGCAACGACGCGATCCGGCGCCACCGCCGCCGTGTCATGACGGGTGCCACCGCACTCGTCCTCGCGAGCGCGCTCATGCTGGCCCACGGCGCCGCGGGCGCCGGGCACCTCGCAGGCGCCGCGGGCTCCGCCGCGATGGGCGCGCACGACCTGAGTATGGGCGCCCACCACCCGCCGGCGGGCGCCGACCACGGCGGGATGTCGCTCGACGACGCACTCGCGATGTGCCTGGCCATCACGGAGACGGCGGCGTTCGGCTTCGCGCTGCTGGCAGTGATCGGCGCATGGCGATGCGCACGCCACCGTCTCTCCCTCTCCACGCCCCGCATCACCGCCGTCTCGGCGGCTGTCGTGCCGCCGCGCGCGGCTGCGCGCGCGGGGCCTGCAGTGCTCCAGGTGTTCCTGCGGTGATCGGCCCACGCGACTCCTCACGGAGCCGCGTCGCCCATCCGTGAACACCCAAGACCCAAGGAGCACCTGACACCCATGCACCGCACACGCATCCGCGCGATGCTGACCGCCGTCCTGCTCGTCCTCGCCTCCACCGCCCTGGCGGCGTGCGGCGACGATGACGGCGACACGTCCGCGAGCCAAGAGGCCAACGCCACCGACCGTGCCTTCGCGGCTGAGATGATCGGCCATCACCAGGCCGCGGTGGAGATGGCCGAAGCCGCCAGGAAGAACGCGTCCCGGGAGGAGATCACCGAGCTCGCCGACGCGATCATCACCACCCAGAACGCCGAGATCGCTCAGATGAAGACCGCCGAGCAGCGGCTCGCCGACGCCGGCGTGGACGAGCGGGACCTCGGCATGACCGAGGCCGAGATGGGGATGGACATGGACATGGACATGCTCATGTCGACCGAGGGGTTCGACCGCATGTTCATCGACATGATGATCCCGCACCACCCGGGCGCGATCCGCATGGCGCGCATGGAGCTCGCAGACGGGCAGGACCCGGAGCTGCGCAAGCTCGCCGAGGCGATCATCGCCGCCCAGTCGAAGGAGATCGAGGAGATGAACGCCTGGCGCGAGGACTGGTACGGCGAGCCCTCACCGGCAGGGGGCGTGCCCGATGAGGCGATGGGCTCGCACATGTCCGACGAGGAGCAGGAGCACGGGATGGACCACTCCGGCTGAGGGGGCGCGAGCTCAGATCGTCCGGCGCCGGCGCATCCCCCACGCGATGAGGAAGCCGGCGCCGATGAGCACCGTCGCGCCGCCGACGATCATGGCGATCCCCAGCCCCATCTCGCCCGGGGTCCCGGGCGTGACGACATAGGCCGCGGTCTCGGGGCGGATCCGCCGCGAGGACCGCGTGCCCCGCGTGTACGCGCACACCACCGCGACGCGGCCGGGCAGCGAGGAGAAGTGCCCGACCGACGAGGCCTTGCCGATCGTCGTCGACGAGCCCTGGCGCGCGCCGCGGAACCGGGTCTGCACGCCGTCGGGCATCTCGGCCACGCACGCCGTGTCGCGGACGGTGAGGTCGCGGCGGTTCTCCCAGCCGTCGCGGCCGGTGAGCAGCAGGTACACGGTGTAGTCCCGGCGATCGCCGGGCGGAACCTCGAACGTCACCGCGCGCGTCTGCTCCACGCTCTCGCGCACCTCGCCCCGCGCGACGGCGTCGCTCTCGATCCCCGAGCCCGACTCCACGGTCTTGCCGATCCCGACCACGATCAGCGCGACGCTCGCCACGATGAGCAGCCCTCCGAGGATGACCCGCACCCAGCCCGGGCTGCGGCGGCTCGGCCGGCTGCCGAACGGGTCCTCGCCGCCGGTCACCGGCGCGGGGCGTCCGTGCTCTGCGCGCGCGCCGGCCGCCCCGCCGACCGGCGTGACGTCGGGGTTCGTCCAGTCGCTCACAGGATCGTCGTCTGAGCGGGCGGCCAGCAGTAGCGGTACGGCGGCACGGTCTCGGCGCCCCAGTCGTCGAGGCGGTCGATCGCC
Source organism: Actinomycetota bacterium (assembly GCA_005788585.1). The sequence goes on from SYBY01000342.1 coordinate 2,687, forward strand.
TCGGCGACGCGCAGCGCGGCGCGCAGCGGCGTGAAGGAGAACCCGCCGAGGTCGTCCTGCTTGGCGACGGGCGGGCGCAGGGGCACCCCGTTGCGCAGGTTGGCCTGGAGCACCTCGGCCATGTACGCGTCCCACCGCGCGCGGCCGGCCACGTAGTCCGGGGTCTCGCGGTACACGACCACGACGTGCTGGCAGCCGTGCGTCCGCATGCGCGCCTTGCCGTCCGCACATGGCTGCTTCGGACCCATGTTCGTGGTGAACAGCCCACCCTGCACGAGCTCGCGCGGCCGGTCCACCGTGGCCTGCGCGCTGTAGCAGTCGGCGGCGCGCAGCCCGACGATCTCGAGGTACGCGCGCAGCAGCTCCTGCGGTGTCGCAGGCAGGTACGGGAACGGCGAGGGGACCGGCGGCGGTTCCATGATCTTCAGGTGCACGGCATTGCCGATGGCCTCCCAGTTCAGGACCTCGACGTGGACACCGGCCGGGCCGCCCACGTCCGCCGGGAGGTCCAGCGGCGCGCCCGCCCGCATCCGCTCGAACGCCCCGTCGGCGCCCTGCGGATGGATCGCCACGATGCCCTTCACCAGCGACCTGATGGGGTCCGGTCCGTCCTCTCCGCCGCCCTGCAGCGCCCGGAACTCGCTGATCCGCGCCAGGCCGACGCACCGCTCGGGCCCGATCCCCGCGTGCAGGCAGTACGCCAGCGCGAGGTCCTCGTCGAGCACCGACGGCTGGCCCTCGTGGCGCGCCACCCACTGCTCGTCGCCGCGGAACGACGTCGCCACGAGCGGCGCGTCGGTCGGGTCGGGCTGTGCGCCGGCGGGCAGCGGCTCGTGGACGATGTCCCACTCCACGACCCGGCCCTGCTCGGACTGCGGCGTCATCGGCCCACTGATGCGGTCGGGCACCCGGTAGACGCCGAACACGGACTCGGGATGTGCGGCGAACCCATGCTCGTAGAGGTGCGTCAGCAGCTCGGCCAGCTGGGTGCGCCCGCGCGTGGCGATCCGGCTGATCTGCACCTGTGCCGGCGCGGGCGCGCGGTAGGGCGCCTTCGCCGCGTCGCGGGCGGCGCGCTCGGCGGCGGCGACCTGCGCCCGCTCGGCGGGGTCCTTGAGCTGCTTGACCTCCTGCACGTTGAAGGTCTGCCGCAGCCCCTCCTTGAACTCACCCTTGCGCTTGTCCTTCAGCTCCTTGCGAAACGCGAAGATCCCGTCGGCCTGGAGCTTGGCCTCGACCTCGTCCGGGTCGCCCATCAGGTCCATGGAGGACCCGTGCAGGTACCGGCCGGCCGGGCCGCCGAGCACACGGTGCTGGTCCTCGATGGCCTTCGCCTGCGCGTAGGACTCGCGCGCCTCCTGGCGGCCGCGCTCGACCTGCGCCATGTTCGCCTCGTACTTCGCGCGCTGCTCGGGCGTGAGCTGGGAGACCATGGCGTCGATCTCGGCCTGGCTCGGCGGGTTCCGCGCGGCGTCGAGCCCCTTCGCGATGTTCGACGGCTTGAAGGCGGTGGCGACGTCCTTGAAGAAGCCCATGCGCGAGCGATGCTCGCACACGGCCCCGTGTCTGTCAGCTGACGGGTTCGACCTGCACGCCGTGCCAGAACGCGACCCGGCCGCGGATCTCGTCCGCCGCCGGCTTCGTCTCGGGGTAGAACCACGCCGCGTTGGCGTTGCGCGCGTCGCCGACGACGATGTCGTGGTAGCTCGCCTGTCCCTTCCAGGGGCACGTGGTGTGGTGGTCGCTGGGCTCGAAGTGCTCACAGCGAATCGACGTGGGCGGGAAGTAGTGGTTGCCTTCCACGACGACCGTGTCGTCACTCTCGGCGAGCACGGCGCCGTTCCAGGTTGCGCGCATCATGCTTCAGGTACGCAGATCTCGCGACGGGAGATGCACGTCGTCCAGCAGGCGCTCCAGTGCCTCGAGGTCGCCCTCGACGTCGAGGCGGTCGGTGGACGCCGCGGCGGCGGGCGTGACCCCGCGGGTCGCAAGCGCCAGGTACGTCGGCAGGTCGCTCGTGACCCGCACGACGGGCGCGACCGGCGGCGGGCCGTCGCGCACGACGATCTCGTCCCCGTCGACGGCGATGTGGAACTCCTCGCCCGCCACGGCGAACGCGAACGTCTGCCCACCAAGCCGCTGTGCGGCGCCCGCGGGCGCGCCCGCGCGCATGCAGGACGCCGCCCACGCGGGACGCATCTTGCGCTTGCCGACCTCGTCGGGCAGCAGCTGCAGTCCCCAGAGCGCGAGCCCCTCGAGCGCCGGTCGCAGCTGCTCGCCGCGCGCGGTCAGCTCGTAGACCTGCACCCCGGCCGGAGGGGGAAGCGTCGCCTTGCGGACGACGCCGGCCTCCTCGAGCGTCTTCAGGCGGGTCGCCAGCAGGTTCGTCCCGATCCCGGGCAGCGCGTCGACGAGATCGCGGTAGCGCTTGGGCCCGAGGGCGAGCTCGCGGAGCACCAGCAGGGTCCAGCGCTCGCCCAGGACATCGAGGGCTGCGGCGAGGCCGCAGTACTGCTCGTATCTGCGCGCGGGCATGCGCCAAGCCTACCCGATGCAGCAGCTTTCTCCACTTGCTACTTGAAAAACATATAGTGACTTGGTTACGGTGCTGCGCATGCCCGCCTCCCACCGCCGCCTCACCCTGGCCGCCGTCTGCCTCTGCGCCTTCGCGGTCAACCTCGACGTGACGATCGTCAACGTCACGCTGCCGACGCTGGTGCGCGAGCTCGACGCGTCCACGCGCGAGCTGCAGTGGGTCGTCGACGCGTACACGCTGGTGTTCGCCGCCCTCGTCCTCGCAGCGGGGAGCCTCGGCGACCGCTTCGGGCGGCGTGGCACGCTGCTCGTGGGCCTCGGCGTCTACAGCGTGGGCAATGGGCTCGCGTCGCTGACGAGCTCGACCGAGGAGCTCATCGCGACGCGGGCGATCATGGGCCTCGGCGCCGCACTCATCTTCCCGACGACGCTCTCGATCATCACGAACGTCTTCACCGAGCGGGCCGAGCGGGCGAAGGCGATCGGCCTGTGGGGCGCGGTCACCGGGCTGGCGATCGCCCTCGGCCCGATCGCCGGCGGCGCGCTGCTCGAGTCGTTCTCCTGGCCGTCCACGTTCCTGGCGAAGGTGCCCGTCGCGCTGGTCGCGATCGCGCTCGTCCTGTGGGTCGTGCCGACGTCGAAGGACCCCGAGGCACCGCGGCTCGACCTCGGCGGCCTGGCCCTCTCGACCGTCTTCGTCGGGACGCTCGTCTACGCGATCATCGAGGCACCGGAGGCCGGGTGGCAGTCGGCCCAGACCCTCGGCCTGCTGGCCGCCGCACTCGCGCTCGGCGCGGTGTTCGTCGCCTTCGAGCGGCGGGTGACGCAGCCGATGCTCGACGTCCGCGTGTTCCGCAACCTGCGCTTCAGCGCGGCGTCGGTCTCCATCACCGTCGCGTTCTTCGCGCTGGCCGGCTTCATCTTCCTCATCACGCAGTACTTCCAGTTCCTCAAGGGCTACGGCC
>SYBY01000343.1 GCA_005788585.1 Actinomycetota bacterium
CCTCGACGCCCTCGCGGACCATCGCCTCGGAGAGCTTGCGGACGTGCCGCGCGAGTCCACCCTCCACGATCGGCGGGTACTCCCAGGTCAGGATCAGGACGCGGAGGCTCATGGGACCAGCAGCGCCGCGGGCGAGGCATCCGGTGCCAGGTTGCGCACCGCGGACGGCAGGGAGCCTACCGATGAGAGCGCCGCCTCCAGCGCCTCACGGTGGCCCGCCACCCGCTCGGCGGCGTACGGCGCGGACAGGTCGCGGTAGGTCATGAACGCCCAGTCCGACGACTGGAGGGCGAGCAGCTCGCGCACCGCGCGGGCGTCGGCGCGCGGGCCCGCCGCGATCACCCGCAACTCCGCGTCGCGTGCGCTCCACGCGAGGTCGGCCACCGACGGCGCGCTCCAGGTCGTCAGGTCGCGCGGGGTGCCCCACGTCGTCACCGGCAGGCCGGCCGGCGCGGGGACGGCCTCGTGGCGGCCCAGCGCCTCGTCCAGGCGGGTGACCGGCAGCCCCTGGTCCGCCGCCTCGTCGAGCACGGAGGCCAGCCACCAGGGCCCCTCGTGCCACCAGTGCCCGAGCAGCTCCGTGTCGATGGCGAAGACGCACAGCCCGCCGCCGGCGACGCGGTCGCGGACCCGGGCGACGAAGTCCCGCGCGTCGGCACGTGCGGTCTCCCGCGCGCGATCCGGGTCGTACGGCGAGCCGTCGACGGCATGCGCGAGGTGGTCGTGCGGCGTGCGCCGGAAGGTGTCGCGATACGCGGCGCCGCCGGGGTAGCCACCCTCGCTCCAGACGAGTTCGATGGCCTCGCGGTCGATCGGCACGAGCAGCGGGCCCGCCGCGGAGCGCAGCGGGCGCAGGGGATCGAGACCCGTGTCCGTCAGGTCGACGCACACCGCGTGGACCCCGGCCTCCTCGAGCAGCAGGTCCAGCGCGGGGTCGTGCGCGCACTCGGGCAGCCAGAACCCGCCGCCCCACGCCCCGAACCGCCGGCGGTGGCTGTCGATCCCCGCCTGAAGCTGCAGCCGCACCCCGGCATCGGTGGCGAGCAGCGGGAGCACGGCGTGGGTCGCCGAGGAGGTCCAGGCGACGTGGGGCGCCAGCGCGCCGAGCAGGTCGCCGCCGAGTGCGCGCATCCGCGCTGCGGCGGTCTCGTAGGACGCCAGGGAATGGCGCAGCGCGTCGGCCTCGGCCGGGGACGCCGCCGCCTCGATGTCGGCCGCGTGCGTGCGGCGCCGGACCTCGGTGACGAACGCGTCGAACCGCGTGCCGAGGTCGTCGATCTCGAGTTGGTCGGCCAGCACCGGGGTGACGCTCAGGGTGAGCTCGTCGCCGTGGGCGTCGAGGACGTCGAGCAGCGGGACGTACGACGTCGCGATCGCCTCCCACAGCCACTCCTCGCCGAACGGCCAGGTCCCATAGCCCTCGACGTAGGGCATATGGGTATGGAGAACGACCGCCAGTTCTCCGCTCATGCGCGGAGCACCGCGACGAGGTCCAGCGCCCCGTGCAGCTCTTCAGGCGCCCCCTCGCGCAGCGTGAAATCCCCGACGTTGATCGCCGGGACGAACCAGTCGTAGAACGGCTTCGTGATCCGCAGCTTCGGGTGCAGCCAGTCCCACCCGGCCTTGATCGCCAGGTCCTGCGCCTTGAGCTTGCGCGCATGGAACAGGCCGTGGAACTCCACCGAGCCGAAGTGCTCGGCGCAGAGCTCGTAGTACTCCTCGGGCCGGTACTCGTAGACGTGCCACGGGTTCTCCGAGCGCTTGCCGTCGGGCGCCAGCGTCAGGACGTTCGGCGTGGAGACGAACGCCACGCCGCCCGGAGCGAGCTGGCGCTTGAAGTGCTCGAGGATCGCGCCCGGGTCCTGCACGTGCTCGATGGTCTGCAGGAACACGATCGCGTCGCACGGCTCGCTGTAGGTCTCGACGAGGTCGCGCTCGAAGCGCAGCGTGTCCGTCGTGTACTTCGCTTTCGCGTGGGCGTGTGCCTCGGGGTTCGCATCGACGCCGGTGACCGACGCCGCGGTGCGGGACAGGACCTCCGAGCCGTAGCCCTCGCCGCACGCCATGTCGACGACCCGCAGGCCCTCGCACCGCGCGGCGATCCACTCGTAGACGACCAGGTGGCGCTGAAACCAGTAGTTCTCCTCGGGCACGTCGGGCAGCGTGCGCTCGCCCGTCAGCTCCAGCGGCGGGACGCCCTCCGGCTGGTCCTTCTGCACGTACGTCTCGGTCGTCACGACAGGCCACCCTACCGGCGTCGGACCGCATGTCGGGTGTACCCTGCGCGGCCCATGACTGCCCCACCCACAGCTGAAGAGATCCGCGACGTCAACACCCGTTATCACGACGTGGCGGCCAAGGAGTACGACGCGAAGTGGGGCATCGACTTCGGCGACACCGGCAAGTCGCAGGTGCGGATGAAGCTCGAGAAGGCGCTCGGGCAGATCCCCGCGACGCCGTTCGCGAACGCGCTGGAGATCGGGTCCGGGACGGGCTACTTCACGCTGAACCTCATGCTTCAGGACGTCATCGAGCAGGCGACGTGCACCGACATCTCCCCGGGGATGCTCGAGGCGTGCGCCGCCAACGCCGAGATGCTGGGCCTGGGCGAGCGCGTCACGACCAAGGTCGCCGACGCCGAGAAGCTGCCGTTCGACGACGAGCAGTTCGACCTCGTCATCGGCCACGCCGTCCTGCACCACCTGCCCGACCTCGACCAGGCCTTCAGCGAGTTCTTCCGCGTCCTCAAGCCCGGCGGCCAGGTCGTCTTCGCCGGCGAGCCGTCGCGCACCGGCGACCGGATCGCGAACGTGCCCAAGGGCGTCGCGCAGAAGATCGCGCCCGCGTGGCGCGCCGTCTTCCGCGCCGAGCCGGCGGACATCAACGGCCATCTCGCGGCCGAGCCCGACCACTCGCTGGAGTCCGTGGTCGACGTCCACGCGTTCATCCCCGCCGACCTCACCGCGTTCGCGCGCGGCGCCGGGTTCGCCGACGTCGACGTCATCGGCGAGGAGCTGCTCGCCAACTGGTTCGGGTGGACGAACCGCACGCTGGAGGCCACCGCCGACCCCGCCACGATCCCGTGGCCCTGGCGCCAGTACGCGTTCCGCGGGTACCTGTTCTGGCAGCAGGTCGACCAGCGGTTCCTCGAGGGCCGCCTGCCGGCGGACATCTTCTACAACCTCATGATCACGGCGACGAAGCCGGCGAGCTGACGCCGAGCTCCGCGCGGGCATCAGCCGCCCGCGCGCGGATCGCGTCCAGCTCGGCGGGGTCGATCTTCGCGAGCGAGCGCAGCGGCATCGCCATCCGGCGGTTGCCGTCCAGCCGCTCGCGGTGGCGGTCGACGAAGTCCCAGTACAGGGCGGACAGCGGGCACGCGTCCGGGCCGGTGCGCTGCTTGGGGTCGTACCGGCAGTCGCCGCAGAACCGGCTCATGCGGTTGACGTAGTTGCCGCCCGCCGCGTACGGCTTCGTCGTCATCTGCCCGCCGTCGGCGTAGAGCGCCATGCCCGCGGCGTTCGGCGCCATGACCCACGGCGCCCCGTCGACGAACGCGCGGGCGAACCAGTCCACGGCCTGGCCGGGATCGACGCCCGTCAGGAGCAGCGTGTTGCCGAGCACCATGAGCCGCTCGATGTGGTGGGCGTAGCCGCGCTCGCGCACGCCGTCGACGACGGAGTCCAGGCAGTTCCAGCCGCTGGGCTCATCGAGGAACGCGCCCGGGAGCGGAACGTGGGCGTCCAGTGCGTTGGCGCCGTCGAGGTGGCGCAGCCAGAACACGCCGTGGACGTACTCGCGCCAGCCCAGGATCTGCCGGATGAAGCCCTCGGCGGACTGCAGCGGAACGCCGCCGCTGCGGTACGCGGCCTCGGCGGCGCGGACGGCGTCGAGCGGGTCGAGCACGCCGAGGTTCAGCGGCACGGACAGCAGGGAGTGAAAGAGCCAGGGCTCGCCGGGGACCATTGCGTCCTGCCACGGGCCGAACTGCGGCAGGCGCTCGTCGACGAACGACCGCAGGGCGCGATCGGCCTCGTCGGGGGTGACGGCGAACCGGCGCGGCGCGTCGTGTCCCCACAGGTCCGGGGCGTGGGTGTCGAGGTCGCGGCGGACCTCCGCGTCGATGTCGTCCTCGACCGGCTGCCACGGCTCGGGTGGCCGCAGGTCGGCGGGCATGTCGCGCGGCGGGCGGCGGTTCTCCGGGTCGTAGTTCCAGCGGCCGCCCTCCGGTCCGCCGTCGGCGTCGAGCAGGACCCCGAAGCGGCGGCGCTGCTCGCGGTAGAAGTCCTCCATCTTCAGCCGGCGGCGGCCGTCGGCCCACGCGGCGAAGTCTTGGGGCGGTGTGAGGAATTGGGTCGAGGCGACGAGGCGGACACCCGCGCGTTCGAGCACGGCCCGCGCGTGCGGGGTGTTCGGCGAGGAGGCGACGAGGGGCCCGCGCTCGTCGGCGAGCGCGGCGGCCAGCGACGGCGCCGCCCGACGTTCGACGACCTCGACGGCGCCGGCCGCGCGAAGCTCCGCCGCGAAGTGCCGCATCCCGGACAGCACGACATGCGCACGCTGGCGATGCAGCCAGCGCCGGCGCAACATCGGCAGCGATTCGACGAACAGCACGCGGTCGGCGCCGTTGAGCGCCGGGTGGTCGCGCAGCAGCTGGTCACCGAGGACGACGGCGGTATGCCCCACACGAGCGGTACGGCTCGCGGTGAGCGGCAGATCGACGTCGCTATGGCAACGTGGATCTGCCGTTCGGCGCGTGGATGGTGAAGCGCAGGCCGCCGCGTGGCCCGAGCGTCGGCGTGGTGGTGATGCGCGGGGTGTCGCCCGGGTCGGGCTCCAGGTCGAAGCGGCGCAGGAGCACCGCCGCGAGCGCGCGCAGTTCGTACTGGCCGAAGCGCTTGCCCAGGCACATCCGCGAGCCACCGCCGAATGGCACATACGCGCCCTTCGGCAGCGCCTTCGCGCGCTCGGGCAGGAAGCGGTCGGGCTCGAAGGCGAGCGGATCCGGGTACAGCTCGGGCAGGTGGTGGGTGGCCCAGCTGCAGTAGTGGACGGCGATCCCGGATGGGACCTTCACGCCGGAGATCTCGGTGTCGCGGACCGTGCGGCGCGGGCCGACCCAGGCGGCGGGATAGCGGCGCAGCGTCTCGTCCAGCGTCCGCTCGAGAACCGGAAGCGTGGCCCCGTCGAGCTCGTCGGCACGGGGGTCGCGGTCGCCGAGGACCTCCGCCAGCTCGGCGCGGACCGCAGCGCGGGCGGAGGGCGTGCGGCCGAGCTCGTACATCATGAACGTCAGGGTCGCGGTCGTCGTGTCGTGGCCGGCGAACAGCAGCGTCACGAGCTGGTCGCGGACGAGCCGCTCGTCGAGCGGGCGGCCGTCGGCGTCGGTGGCGCCGAGCAGCAGGCCAAGGACCCCGGGCGCGTCGGCGCCCTGCGCGCGGTGGTCGTCGATGAGCGCGCGGACGAGGATGTCCAGCTCGCCACACGCGCGCTGCGCGGTCGCGTACGGGGTCCGCGGGCCGCGCAGCAGCTGCACGACGAACGGGTGGCCGTACAGGCCGAGCGCGCGCTCGAAGGCGTCGGCCAGCGCCGGCGCGCGGCTGTCGCCCTCGTCGAGCCCCAGCAGACCGCGCAGCGCGATCCGCAGCGCGAGCTCGCGGGTCCAGGCGTACAGGTCGATTCCGGCGCCCGGCTCCAGGCGGTCGGCGGCACGTGCCCCCTCGGAGACCATGACGCCGGCGACGGCCTCGACCTGCTCGCGGTGAAACGCCGGGAGCATGAGCCGCCGCAGCTGGTGGTGCAGCTGGCCGTCGATGTTCAGCATGCCGTCGCCGAGTACCGGGTGCAGATCCCCGAAGCGGCTCTCGCGCCACTGGTAGGCGTCGGCGTCGCTGACGAGGATCTGGTGGTTCTCGGGCGCGCCGATCGCCCACACCACGGGCTCGTGGACCGTGCGGATGGTGAACACGGGACCGAACCGGCGGCGGTGGTCGAGCAGCAGCCGCAGCGGGTCGGCGAGCGTGGCGTACGTGTTGCGCCAGCTCGGCCCTCGGCTGCCCGCGGGCAGCGGCACACCGGCGCGGCGTGCGCGGCGCTCGGCGCGCAGGACCGCCGCGGCCTGCGGGACGAGGCGCTCGTCGAACGGTGGGGGCGGCGGGGCGGTGATCGGGCTGCTCATGCGGGCGTGCTCCTCTTCCTGACAGGAAGCCCTGTCAACTTGCGGCGCACAGTGTTCAACCTGACAGGGGTTCCTGTCAAGATGCCCGCGTGGCCACCTCCTCACCGGACCGCCGGTTCCGCGGGCAGACCACCGCAGAGCGCGCCGCCGAGCGCCGGTCCCGCCTGCTCGACGCCGCGCTCGACCTCATCGGCACCGAGGGCTGGGCGGCCGCGACCATGACCGAGATCTGCCGCCGCGCGGGGCTGACCGAGCGGTACTTCTACGAATCGTTCCGCGACCGTGACGCGCTGTACGTCGCGCTCATCGACACCGTCGCCGACGAGACGCGCGACGCGGTGCTGGCCGCCCTGAAGCGAGCCGAGGACGACCCGCGCGCCCGGATGCGCGCCGCGGCGTCCGCGCTGGTCGGCGTCATCGTGGCCGACCCGCGCAAGGGCCGGGTCGCACTGGTCGAGGGGCTGGGCAGCGCCGCGCTGCAGACACGCCGCCGCGAGCTCCTCGACGGGTTTGCCCAGCTTCTGCGCGACCAGGCCCGCGCGTTCTACGGCGACCGTGCGCCGCGCGGGCTGCGGGCGCAGGTGTCGTCGATCGCGCTCGTGGGCGCGCTCGGCGAGGTGATCGGCCGGCGGCTGGACGGCACGCTGGAGATCTCCGACCGGCGACTCGTCGACGAGCTGACCGAGCTCGCGCTCACCCTCTGACGGGCTGAGCGGCAGATCGACGTCACTATGGCGACGTGGATCTGCCGTTCGGCGTGGTGGGGGCGGCGCGGAGGGCGAGGTACCGCGCGCGCAGCCGGAACGTGTCGCGCATCGAGCCGACGGCCTCCTCGAGGAACTCCTCGCGATACGTGCTGTCGGTCAGCACCGCGATCGCGTAGTACAGGCCGCTGAACGCCGCCAGCGCGCCCGACACGCGCAGCAGCTCGACCGTCACCGGTGTGCCGGCGACCTCGTCGGGCGCGCTGCCGATCCACGACTCCACGACGTCGGGCTGGATGGCCAGCACGCCGAACGCCACGAAGAACGCCCCGAGGACCACCGCGACGGTCAGCACCTGGAGGCCCTGCGCGATGACCAGGACGAGCCCGACGTTGATCAGCTGCGGCCGGCGCAGCGGCGGGGCGCCCTCCCCCACCTGGCGCTCGATCTCCTGCACCTCCTTCGGCACCCGCGCGACGATGAACAGCACGCCGACGGCGATGAAGAGCGCCGCGACCTCGGCCACCTCCAGGTTGGAGAGCGACGAGAACACCTGCCACATTTCGGCGTTGACGAAGAGCACGATGCTGAAGACGAGCAGCAGCGGCACCGCGCGGGCCAGCAAGGCGAACGACGTCGCGAGCTGCCCCATCAGCCGGCGGAAGCTCCACACCACGATCCACAGCACGCCGTAGCCCACCACGGCCCAGATCACGCCGAGCAGCAGCAGGTTCCCACCCACCGTCACCACCGCACTGCGCCACTGCCCGCCGAACAGCAGCGGCAGCAGCGCGGGCACGAGGACGAAGAGGGTGAGCTCGGTCGGCCCCACCCGGGCCGGCAGGCTCAGCGCCGGCCGGCCACCGCGCCGGTTGACCACCGCCAGCGTCGCGAACAGGATCGCGATCCCGCCGAGGACCGCCAGGACGTTCGCCCACCACGGCCACGTGAGGTCGACGGCGCCGAACGCCTGCCCGACGAAGACCAGTCCGAGCAGCGGCGCCGCCCGGGTGAAGATGTCCTCGTACGCGGAATAGTCCTCGATGAGCAGCGGCAGGCCGGCACGGCGCAGCCCGCGCTCACATGCCTGCAGGTCGTCCATGCGGCAACCCTGACGGGGCAGGCGGATGGTCCGCCGCTACGCCACCCCGGCGGATGCCTCGCGGTAGCGGTCCATCGCGCGCTTGCGCTCGTCGGCGTGGTCGACGATCGGCGCCGGGTAGTCCAGCCCGATCGCGCACCGCGCGTCGCGCTGCTCGGCCTCGGTCATCGTCCACGGCTCGGCCAGCCGGTTGTCCGGGACCGCGGCGAGCTCCGGCACCCAGCGCCGGACGTACGCACCGTCGGGGTCGAACTTCCGCTGCTGGAGGATCGGGTTGAAGATCCGCCGGAAGTACGGCGCAGGGTCCACGCCCGTGGACGCGATCCACTGCCAGTTGCCGTTGTTCTGGGCCGGCTCGCCGTCGAGCAGCAGCGCCGCGAAGTGTTGTTCGCCCGCGCGCCAGTCGAGGTGCAGGTCCTTCGTCAGGAACGACCCGACGACCATGCGCGCACGGTTGTGCATCCACCCGGTTGCCGCGAGCTGGCGCATGCCGGCGTCGACGATGGGAAACCCGGTCTCGCCGCGCTTCCAGGCGTCGAGGGCATCGGCGTCCTCATGCCAGGACAGCGATCTGAACTTCGGCTGGAACTCGCGGCGCACGTTCTCGGGATGCTCGAGCAGGACCGACGCGTAGAAGTCGCGCCACGCCAGCTGGCGGACCCAGGCGTCGGCGCCGGGCGTGCCGCGGCGGCGGGCGCGCAGCTCGCATTCGCGCGCCGACAGGCAGCCCCACCGCAGGTACGGCGACAGCACCGACGTCCCACCGGCGAGGGTGTCGTGCCGGTCGCCGTAGCGGTCAACCGGCCCGTCGAGCCAGCGCCGCAGCGCCTCGCGTGCCGCGGCCTCCCCCGGCTCGCAGACCGGGGCGCCCAGCGTCCCGCCGGGAGCCCGCACGCCGCCCGGCAGCTCGCCTCGGTCCAGGCCGCGCGGGAGCGGCGACATCGCGCGCGGCGCGCCGTAGATGTCGCGCGCGGCCAGCCGCTCCCAGGCCTTCCAGTACGGGGTGAAGACGGTGTAGGTCTCACCGTCGTCCTTGCGGACCTTCGACACGTCACGCGCATAGGTCCCGGTGTTCGGGACCGCGCGCACGCCGCGCTCCTGCAGCGCCGCGGTCACCGCGCGGTCGCGGCGCAGCGCGTACGGGGAGACGTCGCTCGTCCAGAAGACCGCCCCCGCGCCGGTCTGCTCGGCGAGCTTCGCCAGCTCGTGCTCGGGAGCGCCGCGGCGGAGCACCAGGCCGCAGCCGCGCGCGTGGAGCTCCTGGTCCAGCGCACGCAGGCAGCCGAAGAGGAACTGCGCGCGCGGCGACGAGGCGTACCGGCCGTGCAGCAGGGCGTCGTCGAGGATGAAGACCGGGATGACGACGTCGAACTCCGCGCGGGCGCGGTGCAGGGCGGGGTTGTCGTGCAGCCGCAGGTCGCGGCGCATCCAAAGCAGGCACGTGGACGGCATGTCAGGGGTACGGAGCAGCCCGCGCCATAGACTGCCGCGAGATGGCCGATCGCCTTATCCGCGACTTTCCCCTGTTCCCGCTGGGACTCGTCGCGCTCCCCCACGAGCAGGTCCCCCTGCACATCTTCGAGACGCGCTACCGGACGATGATTACCGAGTGCCTGGAGCGCGGCAGCGAGTTCGGCATTGTCTGGCTCGACGACGAGGAGCTGCGCGACGTCGGGTGCGCGTGCCGCATCGAGGAGGTCCTCGAGCAGATGGAGGACGGCCGGATGAACATCCTCGTGCGCGGGACACAGCCCTTCCGCATCGTGGCCCGGCAGGACGACTTCCCCTACCCGGCCGGCACCGTCGAGCTGCTGTCCTCCTCCGACGAGGACCCGGACATCGAGGCGACCGAGCGTGCCCAGGAGGCCTACGCGGAGCTCGTGCGCCAGGCCACGGAGGACGATCCGGACCCCGAGCGCATCGAGGGGATGGACGCCTACGGGATGGCCGCGACCGTCGATTTCGGCCTGGAGGCCAAGCAGGGGCTGCTGGAGCTGCGCAGCGAGAACGCGCGGCTGAAGCTCATCACCCGCCTGTTCCTCGCGGCCACGAAGCGGCTGGACTTCATCGAGCGGGCTCAGGCGCGGGCTCGGTCGAACGGGAAGGTCCGCTTCGGCTAGATCCGGCGAGGTAGGAGCCGGCGACGATGAGGACCATGCCGCCCACGGCACCCGCGGTGATCGGCTCGTCGAGCAGCAGCGCGCCGTAGATGACGGCGAACACGGGCGCGATGTAGGTCACGAGGCTCGTGGTGGCCATCCCGACGTCGGCGATCAGCGCGTAGAACAGCACGAACGCGACGCCGGTGCCCCCCATGCCGAGGACGATCATCGAGCCGATCGTGTCCAGGCCGGGCGTGTGGTCGGGCATGGTCGCCAGCGCCAGCGGCAGCGTCACGGCGGCGCTGACGAGCATCGTCCCCGAGGCGGTCGCCGCAGCCGGGACATCGGCCAGCTTCGCCCGCAGGAAGAACCCGCCGATCGCGTACCCGAGGCTGGCGAGGACGACCATGAGCCCGCCGATCACCGCGGCCGAGTCGCTCTGCAGGTCGAGGCCGAACAGCAGCACGATGCCCGCCATCCCGGCGAGCAGGCCGACGAGTCCCGAGCCGCGGGTCATCTGCGTGCGGTCGAGCCGCAGGGCGAGCAGCGCGGTGAACAGCGGGACGGATGCCACGAGGATCCCCGTGAGCCCTGACGCGATCTCGCGCTCGCCCGCCGCGATGAGCACGAACGGCACCGCGACCTGGACGAGGGCCAGCGTCGCGACCGCGCCCAACCGGCCCCGCAGCGCGCCGAGCTGTCCGCGGCGTGCCGCGAGCGGGACCAGCACCAGGGCCCCCAGCGCACATCGCCCGCACACCACCCACCCGACCGACAGGTCCTCCAGCGCGACCTTGATGAAGAGGTAGGACGACCCCCAGATCGCCGCCACGATCAGCAGGGTGCCCCACGAGCGGCGGGACATGGACGACGAGTCTAGGTTCGCGGGCCCGGGTTCGAGCCCGCTACCGGAACCGGTGAGGCACATCGTCGATTGGCGTCAAGCGGCAGCGCGCCAGCGCCGATCAGAGACGACCATGCGCGCGGTCTCTACAGCGCGTCCAGAACCTTTTCGTCAGGAGCACCATCGATGTCTGCCCTTTCCATCCGCGACTGGAGCCTGCGCACCAAGCTGCTCGCCGGCTTCGGCGCGGTGCTCGTCCTCATGGTCGCGATCATCGTCGTCGCGATCTCCAGCGCTAAGGCGCTCAGCGACGATGCCGTCACGAGCTTCGCGGACGACGCCATCCCGCTCGGGGCCGCCACCCAGGACCTCGTCACGCAGATGGTCAACCAGGAGACCAGCGTTCGCGGCTTCCTCGTCACCGGCGAGGACACCAGCCTCGAGACGTACAACCAGGCCAAGAAGGACCTCGCCAAGGACCTCGAGACGATCGAGCCGCTCGTCGCCGCGCACCCGATCATGGGCGACCTCATCGACCGCGCCGAGCCCCAGATGCAGGCCATCGAGGAGTACTTCGAGGAGCAGATCGCGCTCGTGCGTTCCGGCCCGGCGGGCCAGCGCCGCGCTCAGGCGCAGATCGGCGAGGGCCGCCAGCTCTTCGAGGAGTTCCGTGCGACCGCCGCGCTGATCGAGGCGGACCGCGAGAAGTTCGTCAACGACGCGGTCAACGAGCAGCGCGACAGCCTCGCGTCGACGCGGACCAAGCTCATCGGCATCGGCATCGCCGCGGCGCTGCTGGCCGCCGGCATCGCCCTGGTGCTCTCCCGGTCGATCAAGCGCGGCGTGGATCGCGTCCTGCAGAGCCTCGCGGAGCTGCGTGACCGTGCCGTCGTGCCGCTCGGCGAGGGCCTGGAGGCCCTGCGCGGCGGCGACCTGACCCGGGCCATCGCCCCGGAGGCGCCGGTCATCGAGAACCCGTCGAAGGACGAGATCGGGCAGGTCGGCACGGCGGTCAACGAGATCGGGGCGTCCGTGATCGCCTCGGCCGAGAGCTACGAGGACGCACGCGCCGCACTCGTCGGGATGATCTCGCAGGTCTCCGAGACCGCGGGCACCGTCTCGTCGTCGTCGCAGCAGATGGCCTCCGTCTCCCAGGAGGCGGGCCGCGCGGTCGGCGAGATCGCCAACGCGGTCGGCGAGGTCGCCGGCGGCGCCGAGCGGCAGGTCCGTGCCGTCCAGGGCACGCGTGCCGGCATCCAGCAGATGAGCAGCGCGACGGACGAGTCCGCGGCGCAGGCCGAGCAGACCGCCGCGGCGGCCCGCGAGGCCGGCGAGGTCGCGAAGGACGGCGCCCAGGCCGTCCAACGGGCGACCGAGGTCATGGCGTCCGTGCGCGAGGCGTCGGGTCAGGCCACCGACGCCATCCGCCAGCTCGGCGCCAAGAGCGAGCAGATCGGCGGGATCGTCGACACGATCACGACAATCGCCGAGCAGACGAACCTGCTGGCGCTCAACGAGGCCCTCGAGGCCGCCCGCGCCGGAGAGCAGGGCCGCGGGTTCGCGGTCGTAGCCGACGAGGTCCGCAAGCTCGCCGAGGAGAGCCAGGAGGCCGCCGCCTCCATCGCGTCCCTCATCGGCGAGATCCAGTCCGAGACCGGCCGTGCCGTCGAGGTCGTCGAGGACGGCGGCCGCCAGACGGCCGAGGGTGCCGCGACCGTGGAGCAGGCCCGCGAGGCGTTCGTCCAGATCGAGTCGCGTGTCGACGACGTCAACCGGCGCGTCGCCGAGATCGCGTCGGCCATCGGCCAGGTCGCTGCGAGCGCGCAGCAGATCACCGGTGAGGTCGAGGAGGTCGCCAGCGTGGCCGAGCAGACCAGTGCGTCGAGCCAGCAGGTCTCCGCGAGCACCGAGGAGACCAGCGCGTCGACCGAGGAGATCGCGGCCAGCGCGCAGGAGCTGTCGGCGTCCGCCGTCGAGCTCGAGCACCTCGTCTCGCAGTTCCAGCTGACCGAGGCGTAGCCCCGGAAGCGTCAGGCGATGGCGACCGCGCCCCCACGGCGCGGATCGCCGCCGCCTGACAGCGCGCCGCCCGGCGTCCGCCGGATCGCCTGGACCCCGCCGAAGAAGAGGTTCCGCGACCGGAACGGCGCCACCGCCCGGCCCGCGCGCTCGAGCAGATCGACCGGGACGCCAGGCTCGGCGTAGACGACACCGCTCTCGAAGTGTGCGCGCGGCGCGTCGACCGCCTCCTGCGCGTCGAGCCCGTGGTCGACGATCCCGACGATCGTCTGCAGCAGCGCCGAGCGGATGCGGTTCGACCCCGCGCTGCCCAGTACCGCCTCCACGTCGTGCGGGTCGCCCCGGGTGACGACCGTCGGCGCCATCATCGACGGCATCCGCCGGCCCGGCGGCGCCGTGTGGAACCCCATCGGGCTGAGGTCCTCCTCGCCCATGATGTTGTTCACATGGATGCCGGTGCCGGGGACGACGACGCCCGCGCCCTCCCCGTTCGTGCAGGTCACCGCGCACGCCAGGCCCTCGCCGTCGAGCACCGAGATGTGGGTCGTGGAGCCCAGGCGCATCGCCAGGAAGGTGTCGAGGAAGCCGGGCTCGTCGAGGCCGTCGACGAACGCGTCGGTGCGCGCGGTCTGCGCGGCGTCCATTGCGTCGACCACCGCGGTGAGCGGTGGCGGCGACGGCGCGCGGTCGAGCAGGCCGAGGCTGTACGCGAGCAGGATGCCACCGGCGCTCGGGGGCGGATTCGTCAGGACCTCGCGCCCCCGGTAGGCGACGCGCGCGGGCGCTCGCGGCACCGCCGCGTAGGTCGCGAGGTCCGTGGGCGTCAGCACCCCGCCGCGCTCGTCGAGCCACGCGACGACGGCGTCGGCGAGGTCCCCGCGGTAGAACGGCTCGGCCCCCTCGGTGCCGAGGCGATCGATCGCGTCGCCCATCTCACCGAAGCGGAACCGCTCGCCCGCGCGCAGCGGTCGCCCACCCGGGGCGAACACGCCGCGGGCCTCGGGCGTCGACAGCAGGATGCCCGCGAGGATCTCGAAGACGTAGGCCTGCGGCTGGTTGAGCACGACGCCCTCGCGGGCCAGCCGCGCGGCGGGTGCGGTGAGCTGGTCCAGGGGCACGGTCCCCCACCGCCGGGACGCCTCGACGATGCCCGCCGGGTTGCCGTACGGCCCGCACGACGCCGGGCCGACGTGGAAGATCTGCACCGCGTCGCCGAACGACACCGACACGGGGATGAGCGCCGCCTGCGCGGCGTGCGCCTCGGGACCCAATCCCGGGGCGCCCACGAAGAAGTCCAGGAGCGTCGGCTCGACGCCCGGCCCCGCGACGAGCAGGTAGCCGCCCGCGCCTGGGCCGGTGAGCAGCGGCTCGGCGGTCCACGACGCGAGCATCGCGGCGATGGCCGCGTCGACGGCGTTGCCCCCGGCGCGCAGGACCTGCGCGCCGGCATCCGCGGAGACGGGATGGCCGGCGGCGACGACGCCGCCGGTCATCGATCAGCCTCGGGGAACGAACTCAGGGACGTCGAGCTGGTTGACGCCCAGCCCG
>SYBY01000344.1 GCA_005788585.1 Actinomycetota bacterium
GCGGCACCGAAGAAGCTGTAGCCGGCGGCCCACAGGAAGTTGCGGTCGATCATGAAGACCGCGATCGCACCGAGCACCATGCCCGCGAGGACCGCGCCGGACCCGAGGAGCAGGAGCCCCTCGAAGTTCGTGCCGCCCTGCGCGATCGTGGCGAACCCGATCTCGTCGGCCGACGTGCCTCCCGCGGCGAGGGTGTTGTTGATCTGGGTCGTCGCCCACGAGGCGACGTTCGGGATCATCGCCAGCACCACCGCGGGGTAGTAGGCCTTCGGCACCGCGCTGAACGCCTGGGCGCCGATGACGAGGCCGATGAACAGCAGGATCGGGACGATCGCCGGGATCGGCAGCAGCGCGCCGAGCAGCGGGAACATCGACAGCGTGCAGAGCAGGAAGATCAGGACGCCGGTCGCCAGCGAGTAGCTGATGCGTCCGCCCGAGGCCTTCCAGCCCGGGTGCCCGATGTACACGGCGGGCGGGAACGGCGAGCCCAGCCCCGAGCCGATGATCGCGCCCGCGCCGTCGGCGACGAGCACTGCGCGGAGCGGGTAGTCGTCGCCCGCGGACTTCGCCGACTCGACGTTGCTCATCGCCTCGGTGAAGTTGTAGATGCCCAGCGGGATCGCGGTGGCCAGCAGCGGCGAGATGTCTCCGAGGCCGTCCATGAGCAGGTCGATGTTCAGCGACGGCACGCCGACGGCGATCGCCTCGGCGGCGTCCCCTACCGCGGCGGTCTCCATGAACCCGCCGGCCCAGCCGAGCGCGGTGCCGACGAGCAGCGCCGCCAGGCCGACCGGGAAGTTGCCCGGCAGCTTCACGTCGGAGATGAAGCCGATGATGATGATCGCCAGCACCGGCAGGGCGATCCACGCCGCCTCCCACATCTGGGCCGCCGGGCCCATGGAGATGAACGTGATCGAAATGCCGGCCAGGGTGCCGAGCATCGCCGCCGTCGGGGTGAACTTGCGGATGTACGGCCCGACGAACGCGCCGATGAGGACGATGATCCCGATGATGAAGCACCACGCCAGACCCGCGGCCCACGCGGCGATGGGGTCCTTCGTCGCCAGGAACGTCGGCAGCATGATCACGAGCGCGACGATGAACATGTGCGGGACGGACGGCCCATACGGCAGGGCGGTGACGTCCGTGCGGCCGGTCTGGGCCGCGAGGCGCTTCGCGAGGTAGAAGTAGAAGACGTTGCCGACGAGCAGCCCGACGCCGAGCGCCGGGAGGATCGTGCCGGTGACGTCATCGGCCGGGATCTGGACCACGCCGATACAGAGGCCCGACAGGACGATGACGTTGACGAGCATGTTGATGAACAGCCCGAAGAAGGCGTTCAGGTCCCCGCGCGTCCACAGAGGGAGCGCGGGGGTGGGTGCGGCGGCAGACACGGATCAGGCTCCCTGACTCGCGGTGGACGGAACGGGAAGCGCCGTCAGCAGCGCCTCCGAGTCGGCGACCCAGCCGAAGATCCCGCCCGGGGCGGAGATCATCTGCAGGGCCATCTCGTGGAACTCCGGGAAGTACGACCCCGTGCAGTCCGAGAGCACGAGGCCCTCGAAGCCGCGGTCGTTGGCCTCCCGGGTGGTCGTGTGGACGCACACCGCGGTGGTGACGCCGGTCACGATCAGATGGGTTATGCCGTTGTTCTTTAGCAGCAGCTCGAGGTCGGTCGCGTAGAACGCGACCTTGCCCGGCTTGTCGAGGACGGCTTCGCCCTCGATCGGAGCGAGGTCGTCGATGATGTCGTGGCCGTACTCGCCGCGGACGAGGATCCGGCCCTTCGGCCCCGGGCTGCCGATCGTCTTCTCGCCCCTGCCGCGGTCGCGCTTGCTGGGCGGCAGATCGGTCAGGTCGGGGCGGTGCCCCTCGCGCGTGTGACTGACGGTCATACCGAGCTCACGCGCGGCGCCGAGCACCTTCTGGAGCGGTTCGACGGTCTTCGCGAGCAGGCTGACGTCGGTGCCGAGCATCTCGCCGAAGCCCTCGGGCTCGAGGAAGTCACGCTGCATGTCGATGATCACGAGCGCCGTCGTGGCGGGGTCGAAGTCATAGGCGTACGGCTCGGCCGGAACGCTCGCGGTCGGTGGTGGTGTCATGGGCGGCTCCGGATGGATGTATGCAATGCCGTCGACGGGCGGGGGACGACGGGCAGCACGCTACGTCCGGGCCGGAGCTGGCGCATTGGACACTTGGTCCCAACTCGCTTCGACGCCGCGCCAGAATTTCTGGAGTTTCCGGGGATTGTCACCCGTCGAAACCCGCGCGTTCCCGGGCCGTGGCCGCCTGGGCGGGCCTACACCGTCCACGGCGATGTATGCACACCGGCCTGGACGATGCGGGTCCGCCCCGTAGGATCAAGCGACGTGAGTCCTTCTCCCGACGACGACCGGACCCCCCGCGGCCGCTCCGGCGGCGTCTCCCAAGCCGAGCGCGTGTACCTCGAGATCCGTGACCGGCTGCTCCGCGGCGAGTTTCCCGTCGGCAAGCGGCTGGTCGAGCTGCAGCTCGCGGCCGACCACCACATCAGCCGCACGCCGGTGCGCGAGGCGCTGCGGCGGCTCGAAGGCGACGGGCACCTCGAGCGCGACCCGTCCGGTGGCCTGCGCCCCGCCGTGCCCAGCGTGCGCCAGATGCGCGAGCTCTACGACGTGCGCGTGGTCCTCGAGGAGCTGCTCGTGACGCGCGCGGCGGCCGACGGCGACCGGGAGGCGCTCGAGGCCCTCCACACCGACTGGACGACGCTCAGCGAGGACTGGCACGAGGGCCGCGCCGACCTCCACGGCCCGGACTTCGTCCACGCCGACGAGGACTTCCACCGGCGGATCGCGGTCGCCAGCGGCCACGAGGCCGGTGAGCGGCTGCTGCGCGACCTCAACGACCGCATCCGCCTGCTTCGGATCCACGACTTCACGAGCGACGAGCGCATCCGGGCCACCCTGACCGAGCATGCCGAGATCCTCACCGCGATCCTCAACGGCGAGACGCAGGCCGCTCCGGCGTTCATGCGCGCGCACGTCCTGCGCAGCGCGCTCGTGGTACGTGAACGCGTCGGCGTCGCGCTGGCCCGCATGTTCGAGGTCCCCGACCTCACCGGTGAGCCACCCGCGTGACGCCGTCCGGCCGATCCGGGGTTGGCCGAGCCGCCATCCGGGCATGACGTGGCCATGACCATCGCTGTCGTCGTCGTCATCTGCATCGTGCTCCTCGTGGCCGCGTTCCTCGCGCCGAAGCTGTCCCGCCACCCCGAGAACGCCACCCACAAGGCGTTCGGCACGGGCGGGCGGGTCGCGAACCTGGCGCCCGGCAAGATCGGGCACTGGCTCGCGAAGCCGTTTCACTCGAGCTCGAAGGCCGCCGGCCGCAGCGCGAGCGCCGGGCGCAAGAGCCGCGGCAAGCTGCCCCTCTAGATGTGCCCTACTCCGCAGGGCTGGCCGTCGGCCGGTCCTCGCGGCGCGCCCCCGCAGCGGGCGCCGTCGATTCCACGCGATCGCGGCCGTGGTCCTTCGCGACGTAGAGCAGCCGGTCGGCGGCGCGCAGGAGCCCCGACGGCGTCGTGGCGTCGTCAGGAAGCGCTGCAACCCCGACACTGACCGTCAGCGGCGGAAGCCCGGGGAGCGACAGCTCGCGCACCGCCGCGCGGATCGTCTCGGCGAGGGCGACACCGCCGTCTGCGCCCGTGTCGGGCGCGAGGACGACGAACTCCTCACCGCCCGTCCGTGCGGCGAAGTCACTCGCCCGGATGACGTCGCGCAGCAGCGCGCCCACGGCGGCCAGGACCTCGTCTCCCTGGTCATGGCCGTAGGTGTCGTTGACGCTCTTGAAGTGATCGAGATCGAGGGCGATCGCCGCGAGCGGCGTGGCGCTGCGGCCCGCCTGCGCCGCCATCCGCTTGAGCGCCTCGTCGAAGGCCCGGCGGTTCGGGAGGCCGGTCAGCCCGTCGGTGGCCGCGCGGCTCTCCGCCAGCGCGAGGTTGCGGAGGTTCGCGAGCACGGGAGCCGCCTGCCCGACGGACTCCTCGACCGCCCGGTCCTCGCGCTCGGTCAGCGTCTCAGGGTGCGTGACGAGCACCGACCCGATCACCTCGCCGCCGACCACGAGCGGCGAGCAGTCGGCCTGCGCGCCGATACGACCGCAGACCGAGCACTCGAGGACGGAGTCCACGGCATCGTCGCCCTGGTGGCGACGGCTGGCGAGCCGGATCGCCAGACAGTCGCGCGGTTCGGCCTCGGCGAGACGCGCCTCGAGCGGCGAGTCCGCTGGAAGCTCCGTACCGGTCTGCAGGCGGTTGGCGCTGTTGTTGCGCACGAGCACGACGGCGTCACTCCCGGGAACCGACAGCTCGAGGTGGCGGCGGAGCACCTCGTGGGCCTCCTCGTCGCTGCGCGCGACCTGGAGGCCGACGCCGAGGTCGTGCTGACGTGAGACGTACATGCGCTCGACCGTGCGGCGTCTGCGCCGGTCGCGCCGCTGACGGCGCAGGATGAGCGCGCCGACCAGCGCGAAGAGACTGGCCATCCCGAGCACCATGCATGCCGACAGCCACGCGAGCCGCTGCTCGCGATCCTCGCGGCGCTCGTCGATCAGCCGCTGGTAGTCGGTGTTCGACGTGCGGAACTGGTCCATGACCGCCTTGCGCTCGCGCGCCGGTGACGGCTCGGCGAAGACCTCGCCGCGCTCCTGCAGCACCGGAAGCGCCGCTTGCGCGAGCGCGCGCCAGCGACGGGCGATCTCCGCCTGCTGCGCCAAGCTGCTCTGCGCGTACTCGTCGCCACGGGTGCTGGCCCGGGCGTCCTCCAGCGCCGAGGCGAAGTCGGCGTTCCCGCGCGTGAACGGCTCGAGGAACTCCCGTTGCCCGTTGAGGCCGTATCCGCGCACGCCCGTCTCCTGGTCGAGCATGGCGATGAGCATCCGCTGTGCGGCGGCGCTCTGCTGGGTCGCGTCGTGCGCCGCCTGCTGCTGCACGACCGCGGTGATCCCCACGGACACGGCCAGCGCGAGCATGCCGGAGGCGACGAGCACGAGCAGCCAGCCCGTGCCGGCCGCCCGTCCGTTCTGGACGTCGTGCTCAGTCATCTCCCCGGTGATCGGCCGGGATACGAGCCCCTTCAATCAGGCGCGGACGTCTCGACGGCCGAAAACGGGGATGGCCAGGACGCAGAAGAGCGCCGCGCCCGCGAGCAGCACCGCCATGTCGCCCACGTTCAGCCCGTTCTCGATCGCCGCGCCGTAGAACCGAAACGGCGTGATCTCGGCGAGCCAGTCGACATCCGGCGAGACCTTGCCGACGGCGTCGAGCAGGTACCCGAACACCAGGGCGCCCCCGGCGACGCCGGTCACCATCCCCGGCGCGCGCACCGCCGCCGACACCAGTAGCGCGAGGCTCCCGTAGATCAGTGAGAGCGGCAGCAGGTTCGCCCCGCCGGCGAGCATGTGGCCGAGCTCGAGATCGACGCTGAACGCGACCGCCGATCCCCACGTGATCAGGCAGAACAGCGCGACGACCTCGATCAGGCCGACCGTGAACGCGATGAACGTTGCCACCGGCAGGTGCCAGCGCGGCACCGGCTGGCTGAGGATCACGTCGAGCGACCGGTCCTGCTCGGCGCCGGCCATCGCCCGCGCCGCGGCGAGGATCGGGTAGAAGCCCAGCGCGAGCGGCACCATGAAGCTCAGAAGCTCACCCGAGATAAAGCCCTCGGGGGTCGTGTAGCTCTCCGAGGTGATGCCGAACGCGTCGAGGAGCGCCTGCGGGTAGCTCTCGATCGCCTGCGCGAACACCTCGATGTCGATGGTGCTGTAGATCCCGACCATCATCAGGCCGAGCAGGCCGAGGGATACGCCCCACACGACGGTCGAGCGCAGGCGGCGGGCATGCTGGTGGCGGACGAGCTCGATCACGAGTCGTCGGCCCCGTAGAACGACAGGAAGACCTCTTCGAGGCTCGCGCGCCCGACCTCCAGGTCGACCACCTCGTGAGCGGCGGCAAGCTTGACGAGCGCATCGACCGGGCCGGCGAGGCGCAGCGTCACGGTGGCGCCGTCCGCGCGCACGTCCTGGGCGCCGGGCAGCGCGGCGAGGGGCGCGACATCCACGGGCGCGGCGAACACGATGCGGACGTGACGCAGCGCGCGGCTGATGAGGTCGCCGATGTCCTCCGTGGCGATGAGCCGCGCGTCGCGGATGATGCCGACCCGTTCGCAGACACGGTGGACCTCCTCGAGGTTGTGCGAGGACAGGAACACCGTGGCGCCGTCCGCGCGCGCCTCGGCGACGAGGTCGAGGAAGGTCTCGCGCATGAGCGGGTCCAGCCCGCCGGTGGGCTCGTCGAGCAGCAGCAGCCGGGGGCGGTGGAACATCGCCTGGACCAGTCCCACCTTCTGATGGTTGCCGCGCGAGAGCTGGCGCAGCGGGCGGTCCATGTCGGCCTGGAGCCGGTCGGCGAGCTCGTGGGCCCGACGGAGGTCGGTGTGGCCGCGCAGCCGCGCGACGTGCCGCACGACCTCCCAGCCGGTGAGCTTCTCGTCGTAGGTGAAGTCCCCCGGCAGGTTGCCGACGTGGCGTGCCACCTCGACCCGCGCGCGCCAGCAGTCGAACCCGAAGACCTCCGCCCGGCCGCTCGTGGGCCGCTGGAAGCCCATGAGCGTGCGGATCGTCGTGCTCTTGCCCGCGCCGTTCGGGCCGAGGAAGCCGAAGGCCTCGCCGGTCCGCACCCGCAGGTCGATGTCCTCGATCCCGGCGTGCTTGCCGTAGCGCTTGGTCAGGCCGTCACAGACGATGGCGTCACCGCTCACGCGCCAAACCGTACGACGCGCCTCAGTCGTCGTGCTTGGGGCGCCGGCGCCCCTGCTTGCGCTCGGCCTGCACGCGCTTGGCCTTCAGCCGCCGCTGCTTGGCGCCCTTGCTGGGCTTCGTCGGCCGCCGCGCACGCGGGACATGCAGCGCCGCGGCGAGCCGCTCGCGCAGGCGCTCGAGGGCGAGCTCGCGGTTGCGCAGCTGGCTGCGCGCGTCCTGCGAGACGGCTGTGACCCGCGGGCCGAGCTTCGCGATGATGCGCTCTTTCTGCGTCTCGGTCAGCGTCGCGGACGCGCGCACGTCGAAGATCGCCTCCACGCGGGAGGCGGTCACGTTCGCGTGCTGGCCGCCCGGCCCGGACGAGCGGCTGGTGCGCAACTCGATCTCGGAGAGGGGCAGCGCGACGCTGGAGGTGACGCGGAGCGTGCCGTCCACGCGCCCATGATGGCGGGTCGCGCTCAACTCCCGTGCGCCGGCTGCCGATGGCACGTTCGATGCAGCTTCGCCATGAACGCGTCGAGCTCGAGACGACGCGCCACCGCATCGTCGGCACGCTCACGCTCGCCCGCGAGGGCTACCGCAGCCGGATCTCCGACATGCTCAACGCGACGGAGCGCGACTTCGTCTCGCTGACCGACGCCGAGATCACGCCGCTGAACGGCACCGCCGAGACGCGCCACCACGCGTTCGTGGCGATCCACCGGTCGCACATCGTCTACGCGGTCCCGCTCGAACGCGACGCCGCGGCGCTCGAAGCCGACCACGCCTCGCGGCTCGCCTAGCTAGGCGACGCGCAGCAGGGGCTGTGAGGCGTCGCCGAGCAGCGCCTCGAGCGCGTCGGCCGTGATCGGCCGGCTCAGCAGGTAGCCCTGCGCGTAGTCGCAGTGCAGCGCCGAGAGCTGGTCGAGCTGGACGGTCGTCTCGACGCCCTCCGCGACGACCTTCAGATCGAGCGTCGACGCCAGCTGCACGATCGCCGCGACGATCGCGGAGTCCTCGTCCTCTTCGCCGAGCCCGTCGACGAACGAGCGGTCGATCTTCAGCGTGTCCAGGGGGAAGCGCTTGAGGTAACTCAGCGACGAATAGCCGGTGCCGAAGTCGTCGAGCAGCAGGTGGGCGCCGGCGTCGCGCAGGCGGGCGAGGATGACCTCGGGGTCGCCGTCGGCCTCCATGAGGACGCTCTCGGTGATCTCCAGCCCCAGCGTGCCGGGCGCCAGCCGCGCCTCGTCGA
>SYBY01000345.1 GCA_005788585.1 Actinomycetota bacterium
GCAGGCGCGCTGGATCGTCAAGGAGCGTCAGGAGATGCTCGCCGAGGCGAAGCGCGAGGCTGAGCGCATCGTCAAGGAGGCGCGCGAGAAGCAGACCCAGCTGGTGTCCGACGAAGAGGTCACCAAGCAGGCCGAGCGCGCTGCCGAGGACATCATCGAGGACGCCCGGGCGCGTGAGCGGGAGATCCGTCTCGGCGCAGAGGACTACGCCGACGAGATCCTGAACACGCTCGAGGTCAACCTCTCGAAGTTCATCGCCGCCGTGCAGCGCGGGCGTGACCGCCTGCAGGGCAAGGACGAGCCGGCCGAAGTGGCCTGAGCGCTACGCGCCCGAGTCCTCGGGCGCGTAGGCGTTGACCAGCGCGAGCACCGCGGGCAGCGCGACCTCGAGGATGAACGCCTCGTCGGGGTCGACGAGCTGGTGCATGGCGAAGCCGTCGAGCATCGCCACGAGCGCGCGCGAGCCCTCGTCGGGCTTCTCGGCCCCCAGCCGCTCGAGCGCCAGGCGCGCCATCTCGGCGTAGCCGTTGAGGCAGTCGCACGCGACATCGCGCAGGCCGGGGCGGCGCACCGATTCGAGGTAGAGCTCGAACTGGGCGGCCTGCTGGGCCGGCTCGGTCGCCACGGCCTGGAAGACGGCGCCGAGGACGGAGCCGCGGTCGGCGTCCGGCCCCGTCTCGCGCAGGACCTCGATGGCGGCGCCGACCCGTTCCATCTCCTCGGCGACGTACATCCCGAGTGTGGCCTCCAGGAGCGTGTCGACGGTGGGGAAGTAGTAGGTCGTCAGGCCGGGCGTGATCCCCGCCTCCGCCGCGACCGCGCGATGGGTCACGCCGCCGATGCCCTTCTCGCCGACGACG
The DNA here is from genome assembly GCA_005788585.1 of Actinomycetota bacterium. The sequence continues at coordinate 861 of SYBY01000345.1, forward strand.
CGCAGGGCGGCGTCGAGGACGGCCCGGCGGCGCGCCTCGCCGCGGGCGTTGCGGCGCGGTTCGGTCTCTGACGCTGACTCCCCTGAGGTCCCCACCGAGCCATCACACCACACAAACCGGCTCGACCGTGCGCACAAGATCATTGGACAATCGTCCAACTTAGGTGTAGGAATGCGCCATGTCCGAGTCGCTTCGCCTCTCCCGTCGCACCCTGCTCGCCACCGCCGGTGCCGGCACGCTGGCCGCGACCGTCCCCGGTCGAGCCGCCGGCGCGAGCCCCGAGCAGACCCCGCCGGCCGCGTCCGAGACCCGGGAGGTCGATGTCGCGATCGTCGGCGCCGGACTCACGGGTCTGACCGCTGCCCGTCAGCTGCAGCGCGCCGGGCGCAGCGTGCACGTCGTCGAAGCCGACGACCGGGTCGGCGGGCGCGTGTGGACCGTCGACGCCACCGACGGCACGCCCGTGAACTGGGGCGCGACGTTCGTCGGGCCCAAGCAGACGCGCATCCTCGGGCTCGCGCAGGAGCTCGGCGTCACGACGTACCGGACCTGGAACACCGGCAAGAACGTCCAGTGGTTCAACGGCAACCGCCGGACGTACGCCGGGACGATCCCCGCAGTCGACATCGGGTCGCTGCTCGAGCTGAACACCGTCATGAGCCGGCTGAACGGGCTCGCGTCATCCCTGGATCCCGCGGCGCCCTGGGCCGAGTCGCGCGCCGCGACCTGGGACAAGCAGACGTTCTGGTCGTGGATCCGGGCCAACGCCCGGTCGGGCATGGTGCACAAGCTGCTCGACCTCGCGTGCCTGTCGCTGTTCAGCGTCGAGTCGCACGAGGTGTCGTTCCTGCACGTCCTCTTCTACATCCGTTCCGCCGGATCCCTGCAGGACCTGCTGAACACCGGCGAGGGTGCCCAGGACCAGCAGTTCGAGGGCGGCAGCCAGCAGATCCCCGAGAGGATGGCGCAGGATCTCGGCGACGGGGCGCTCAGCCTCGCCTCGCCGGTCCGGCGGGTCGTCACCGAGGGGGACCGCTCGACGGTGATCAGCGACGGCATCACGGTCGTCGCCAAGCGCGTGGTGATCGCCGTCGCGCCGCCGATGATCCCGAGAATCGCGTTCGAGCCGCTGCTGTCGCCGCTGAAGGACCAGCTCTGCCAGCGCGTCCCGATGGGCTCCGTCGGCAAGGCCGTCGCGATCTACGACACGCCGTTCTGGCGGGCGAAGGGCCTCACCGGCCAGGCCACGAGCGACCGCGGGCCGGTGGAGATCACGTTCGACATCTCGCCCGGCAGCGGCAGCCCCGGCGTGATGATGGGCTTCATCGACGGACAGGACCAGCGCGACTACCAGCTCCTCTCGCCGACCGAGCGCCGCGCCGCCGTACTCGAGCAGTTCACCACCTGGTTCGGGCCGGAGGCCGCGTCGCCCCGGGAGTTCCTCGACGTCAACTGGGACGCGCTCGAGTTCCACCGCGGCTGCCCGGTCGCCGTGCCGCAGCCCGGTGCGATCACCGCCTACCAGGGCGCGCTGTCGGCCCCCGAGGGCGCGCTGCACTTCGCGTGCACCGAGACGGCGACGCGCTGGTCGGGCTACATGGACGGCGCCGTGCAGGCCGGCGAGGTCGTGGCCGCTGAGGTCGCGGCCGCGCTGTGACGCTCCGGGCGGGGATGAGGGCCCTCGCCGTGCTCGTCGCCCTGGTGGCGGCGGGCGCGGCGGCGGCGCCCGCAGGCGCGCAGGAGCCCGGCACGGGCGGCCTGCGCGCAGGCGTCGGCCAGGCCGACATCACGCCGCCGCGCACCGGCTACTACCTGGGCGGCTGGACGCGGGCCGACCGGCTGGTCGAGGGCCAGCAGACGCGCCTGTTCGCCAAGGCGATGGTGCTCGAGCAGGGCGGGCGCAAGGTCGCGCTCGTCTCCGTCGAGCTCTTCATGGTCCCCGGCGGGCTGCAGCAGCACGTCGCCGAGGCGGTCGCGGACCGCGGTTTCACCACCGGCAACGTGCTCATGAGCGCCACGCACACCCATGCCGGCCCCGGTGGCTTCGCCAACTACGCGACGCTCAACACCGCGGCGCCGAACGCCCGGATGCTGCTCACCGACCCCCGCGCGCTGGGTAGCCTTCTGAACCCCGTCCGGGCCGATCCGCAGCTCTACACGTTCCTCGTGCAGCAGATCTCGGCCGCCGTCCGGGAGGCCGACGACCGGCTGGCGCCCGCCGTCGCGGGCTGGGGCGAGGAGCAGCTGTACGGGCTGACGCGCAACCGCAGCCTCGAGGCGCACCTGGCCAACCACGGCATCAGGAAGCGGCCGGGCGAGGGTCGCGTCGAGGACGACCCCGAGGGCTACCCCGGGACGATCGATCCCGAGGTCGACGTCCTGCGCGTCGACCGCGTCGTCGAGGGCGAGCGGCGCCCGATCGGCGTGTGGTCGCAGTTCGCCGCCCACGCGACGGTCGTGAAGTCCGAGATCCGCGCCTACACCGGGGACCACAACGCGGTGGCCATGCGCGTCTTCGAGCGCGAGGTGCGCGAGGAGGCCGGCATCCCCGAGGACGAGCCCGTCGTCAACGTGTTCGCCAACGGCGCCGAGGGCGACATGTCCGCCGGGCTGGACCACACCGGGCCCGCCGGAGCCGACGAGGTCGGCCGGGTCGAGGCGCAGGCGCTGCTGCGCGCCTGGCGCCGGGCGGGAGACACGATGACCTCGTCGCTGCCTGTCGACGTGCGCTGGACGCAGACGTGCTTCTGCGGGCAGTGGGTCGAGGGCGGCCGCGTCGCCGACCGCGCGTATCCCGGCATCCCGTTCCTCACGGGGTCGGAGGAGGGGCGCGGCCCGCTGTACGACGTGACCCGCCAGTCGTGGGAGGGCGTGAAGGGCGGACGCACGCTGATGCCGGGCCACGGGCACAAGGTCATCGTGCCGGTGGGCAGCTTCCCCAAGTCGGTGCCGCTCATGGTCGTCCGCGTGGGCGACCGGATGATCGCGTCGATCCCCGGGGAGCCGACGAAGGAATCCGGCGCGCGGGTCAAGCACGAC
>SYBY01000346.1 GCA_005788585.1 Actinomycetota bacterium
CACCCGGCGCCGCTTGTGTCGCCGGGGTCTGGTTGGCGCTCCCAACCCACGCGCGCGGTCCGACTGATCGCGCCACCACCCCACCCGAAACGGCACATGGACCTGCTCGAATATCAAGGCAAGCAGCTGTTCGCCAAGCACGGCCTGGAGATCTCCGACGGCCGCGCAGTGACGACCGTCGAAGACGCGGTCGCCGCAGCGAACGAGCTCGGCTATCCCGTCGTCGTCAAGGCGCAGGTGCTCATCGGCGGCCGCGGCAAGGCCGGCGGCGTCAAGCTCGCGGCCAACGAGGCCGAAGCCACGGAGCACGCGACGAACATCCTCGGCCTGGACATCAAGGGCCACATCGTCCACACCCTGTGGATCGAGAAGGCGTCGGACATCGACACGGAGTACTACGCCTCGGTGCTGCTCGACCGGTCGGCGAAGAAGCCGCTCGTGATGTTCAGCCTCGAGGGCGGCGTCGAGATCGAGGAGGTCGCCGAGAAGACCCCCGAGCTGCTCATCAAGCGCAACGTCGATCCGCTCGTCGGCCTGACGAAGGACGAGGCGCTGTCGATCGTGCGCGAGGCGAAGACGCCCGCGGACGTCGAGGAGGGTGTCGCCGACATCCTGGTCGCCCTCTACGAGGTGTGGATCGAGGAGGACGCGACCCTCGCCGAGGTCAACCCGCTCATCATCACGCCCGACCGCAAGGCGAAGGCGCTCGACGCGAAGGTCTCGCTCGACGAGTCCGCGCTCTTCCGTCACCCGGAGAACGCCAAGCTGCGCTACACGCAGGGCGAGGACGAGCAGGAGGCCGCCGCGCGCGCCAAGGGCATCACGTACGTGGCGCTCGACGGTGACATCGGCATCCTCGGCAACGGCGCCGGGCTCGTCATGAGCACGCTGGACGTCGTCGCCCAGGCGGGCGGCACCCCGGCGAACTTCCTGGACGCCGGCGGCGGATCGGACGCCCAGAAGATCACCGAGGCGACGGAGGTCATCCTCTCGAACCCGAACGTGAAGGCCGTCCTCTTCAACATCTTCGGCGGCATCACGCGCTGCGACGAGGTCGCGAAGGGCCTGATCGAGGCCTTCGGCCAGCTGAAGCCGACGGTGCCGTTCGTCGTCCGTCTCGACGGCACGAACGACGTCGCCGGCCGTGAGCTGCTCGAGCAGGCCGACCTGCCGAACGTGACCCCCGCCAAGACGATGCTGGAAGCGGCCCAGACGGTCGTCGCGCTGGCCAAGGAGAACAGCTGATGTCCGTCCTCGTCGGCAACGACACGAAGCTCGCCGTCGCCGGGATCACCGGCCGTGAGGGCTCGTTCCACACCCTGAACAACCGCAAGTACGGCACGAACGTCGTCGGCGGCATCAACCCGAAGAAGGCCGGGGAGAACGTCGAGGGCATCCCGGTGTTCGCCGACTGGGCGACGACCGTGGCCGAGACCGGCGCCAACACCGCGATGATCTTCGTGCCGCCGCCGTTCGCGGCGGCGTCCGCGCTCGAAGCCGCCGCGGCGGGTGTCGAGGTGGTCATCATCATCACCGAGGGCATCCCCGCCCACGACGAGCTCAAGCTCTACAACCAGGTCAAGCGCGACTACCCGGGCACGACCCTGGTGGGCCCGAACTGCCCGGGCATCCTGTCGCCGGGCAAGGCGAACGTCGGCATCATCCCGGCGTCGTTCTTCAAGGAGGGCAACGTCGGCGTGGTCTCGCGCTCCGGCACGCTGACCTACCAGATCGGCAACGAGCTGGCCCAGAAGGGCTTCGGCAACTCGTCGATCGTCGGCATCGGCGGCGACCCGGTCCCGGGCTCGTCGTTCGTCGACATCATCGCGCTGTTCGAGGCAGACCCGCAGACCGAGCTCATCGTCATGAGCGGCGAGATCGGCGGCTCGGCCGAGGAGGAAGCGGCGGAGTACATCGCCGAGCACGTGAGCAAGCCGGTCGTCGGCTACATCGCGGGCTTCACGGCGCCCGCCGGCAAGCAGATGGGCCACGCGGGCGCGATCGTGTCCGGCTCGGCCGGCACCGCCGCCGCCAAGCAGGAGGCCCTGGAGGCCAAGGGCGTGCGCGTCGGTCGCACCCCGACCGAGACCGCCGAGATCGCCATGGAGATCCTCGGCTCCTAGTCGTCTCTCAAGCCTCGTGCCCCGCGTCCGACAAGCGGGGCACGAGGTTGTCGTTCTGGGGACCCCGGTTCCGGGGGACTCGGTCGAGCGCCTGGCCAAGTTCTGACCGAGGAGTTCGACGTGCGCGTCCTGTCCCGCCCGCAGCCCGCTGCGACCGCCCCCACCGCTGACCGCGACACCCTGGCCCAGCTGGAAGACCGTCTGCGGAGTCTCGACGGCCACTGCCTGCACGGGCTGGTCGAAGGCCTGGGCGCCGCCGCCACCGGCGACCTGACCCGCCAGGTCATCCCCGTCACCGAGCCGATCGCCGCGCGCCCGGCGGGCGACGAGCTCGAGGCCATCATCGGGCTCTTCAACTCGATGCTCGCCAAGGCGCAGGCCGCGATCGAGGGCTACGAGGTGCTGCGCACGCAGCTGCAGCAGGCGCTCGGCGACCACTCGTGCCTCGACGACCTCCAGACCCGCCTGACGAGCCTGAGCGACCACTGCCTCGTCAGCCTCGGCACCGGCCTGGCCGCGATGGCCGAAGGCGACCTGACGGTCGCCGCCCACCCCGTCACGGAGATGCTGCCCACCACACCGGGCGAGGAGCTCGGGTCGCTCGGCGCGACGTTCAACACCATGCTCGGCCGGGCCCAGGGCGGCCTCGAGAGCTACAACAGCACGCGCACGCAGATCGCCGAGATGATCGGCGAGATCGGCCGCACCGCCGCGGAGGTCGCCTCCGCCACCGAGCAGATGTCGATGAGCGCCGAGCAGACCGGCAGCGCGATCGAGGAGATCGCCCAGGCGACGACGAGCCTGGCCCTCGGGGCGACCCGTCAGGTGCAGCTCGTCGAGTCCGTGCACACGGCATCGGAGGGGGCCGTCGAGGTCGCGGGCCGGGCCAGCACGCTGGCGCAGGACGGCATCGCCCTGACGGACCGGATCGCGTCGATCGCCGACCAGACGAACCTGCTCGCGCTGACCGCCGCGATCGAAGCGGAGCGCGCCGGCGAGCACGGCCGCGGGTTCGCCGTCGTCGCCGAGGAGGTCCGCACGCTCGCCGAGTCGGCATCGGCGACGGTGCAGGAGACCGAGAAGGCGTTCTCCACCCTCGCGGCGAGCGTCACGGACGTCAGCGGTGAGATCGACAGCATCCGCGACGCGGTGGGCGAGGTCCGGGGCGTGGCCGAGGACGCGAGCGCGACGACCGAGCAGGTGTCGGCGTCGACCGAGCAGTCGAGCGCCACGACCCAGGAGGTCGCCGCGACGAGCCGCAGCATCGCCGATCGCGCCCAGGAGCTCGACGGCCTGGTGGGCCGCTTCACCGTCTGAGGCCTACCGCTACCGGGAATCCGGTGCGGTGAAACTACGGACATCGGGTTGTCACCCCCCACAAAGGCTGGTTCCCCCGATACGCTCGCCGGGCGAGTCTTCGGGGGGGCCACTGTGGGCAGGGAACTCCCGGGAGGCGTGCACGGCATCGGCTCTCACGCCTCGGGGACCGGGTGCCCGTGGGGACCCGTTCTCGGCGAGGCAAGGAAGGAACAGCGGATCGCGTGCCGATCGCAGAAGACCTGTCACCCGGCGGGCCCACAGCCGCCGACATCTCCACCGCGGTGGTTCGGGTGCTCGCCCGGTACACCGGTCGGGGACCGACGAAGGCCCGGACCTACCGCGCGCATGACCTCATCGCCGTCGTGCTGGAAGAAGCCCTGACGCCGAGCGAGCAGACCCTCGTGCGAGCCGGCCATCAGCAGCTCGCGCGGGACGGGCGGCTGGCGCTCCAGGTCGCCGCGCGCGATGAGCTCGTGGCGAGCGTCGAGCAGGCCAGCGAGCGCCGCGTGCGCACGTTCCTCCCCGCCACCGAGGTCGACCCTGACATGACGGTGCTGCTGTTCATCCTCGAGCTGTCGGAGGATTGACGGCGCCGCCTCCTACGCCCAAGTAGGATCGCCCCATGCCGACGCTGTCCTCTCCGCTGGCGCTGCCCTGTGGTGTCGATCTGCCCAACCGCCTGGCGAAGGCCGCGATGAGCGAACAGCTCGGCGACGTCGTCACGAACGCGCCGACCGACCGGCTCACCCGGCTGTACGAGCGGTGGGCCGCCGGCGGCGCCGGGCTGCTGATCACGGGCAACGTCATGGTCGACCGCCGTGCGCTCGGCGAGCCGCGCAACGTCGCCGTCGAGGACGACCGCGACCTGGACGCGCTACGCGCGTGGGCCGAGGCGTCGACCCAACACGGCACCCAGGCGCTCGTGCAGATCAACCATCCCGGCCGCCAGTCCCCGCGGATGCTCAGCCGGCGCCCGGTCGCGCCGTCAGCCGTCCCGATCAAGGGCCTGCCGACGGCGTTCGCCAAGCCACGCACCCTGACCGACGACGAGATCCACGAGATCAGCGGCCGCGTCGCGGGGACCG
>SYBY01000347.1 GCA_005788585.1 Actinomycetota bacterium
CGGCGCGACAATGTCCGCCGTGCGCTGTCGGCCCTGCCGGCGCGCGAGCGTGAGGTGATCGAGCTACGGTTCGGCCTGTCAGGAGGCCGCCCGCAGACGCTGGAGGAAGTGGGCCGCGCGTTCAATGTGACGCGCGAGCGCATCCGCCAGATCGAGAATCACACGCTGAAAAAGCTCGAGTCGCTGCCGGAAGCGCAGCGGCTTCGGGACGCCTCGTAGAGGCGGGTCCCCTGGGGAGGGGAGGTTGGATGTGGGACCTGCCGTTCTGAGGCGGGTCCCACATCCACTGGATGCCGGACGTAGACGTTCGTCCGCCGACGGACCGGTTTCGCAGGGAACACGGTGTCTCGCCCGATACGCAAGGTCGGTAGGGACGACCGAACTGCGAGGGACGCGATGACTGTGGGGCGATGGATGCTGGCGCTGTTGGGTGCGCTGGCGATGTGCGTGGCGACGACCGGATCTGCGGCGGCGACGGAGCGGCCCGAGGGGCCGAAGCCCCCGATGCCCCCGTGCCTGTGCGGCCCTGAGGACGGTGCCGAGCAGCCCGCAGAGGAGGACGAGTCCGGCGAGGACGAGTCCGAGGAGACCGAGGTTCGCGAGGCCGTGCCCGGCCGCGTGCCCGCCCGGATCCGCGAGCGGCTGACCTCTGCCCGGCGCGCGCTGCGTGCCGCGGAGCGCGCCGCCGACGCCGGCTCCGACGCTCAGGCCGCGGCCCACGTCAAGCAGGCCCGCCGCCACCTGTCGAAGGCGCACGAGGCCGCGCTCGAGCGCGCCGACGAGGAGCTGCCCGGGGGCGTCGCCGCTGTGCGCGCCGTGACCGCGGTCCAGCACGGCGGGATCGTGCGCGTGACGGCGCTGGTGGTGGACGCGCAGGACGGTCTCTACGCGGCGTCCGTCGCCGCGCTCGGCATCGCCGCTGAGGAGCGCGACGAGGCCGCACGCCTGCTCGTGGAGACCAACGGCACCGACGACGAGGTCGAAGCCATCGGCGAGGAGGTCGAGGAGGAGCTCGGCACGCTCGAGGAGCTCATCGACGGCGAGGACCTCGACGAGGACCTCGTCGACGATCTCTCCGGCGTCGCCGAGACGATTTCCGCGACCGCCGAGGCCCTGGGCTTCGGGCTGCGCGAGGAAGAGGAAGAGGAGTAGCACGACGGCGAGCCGTCGTGTCCCGGCGGCTCGCACTTCTCCCCGGTCCGCTGTACGATCGCCGCGATGGCGCGCTTGGGGAAGCGCGCCACACGGTTCGTCTGTCCAGAGGGGGAACAGGGCCATGGGCGCCGAGGATCTCGGGCTCGTCGTCATCGTCGGAGGGGGCATCGCCGCAGTCCGCGCGGCCGAGCGCCTGGCCGAGCGCGGTTTCGCCGGCCGCGTGGAGATCGTCGCCGCCGAGCCCGGCCCGCCGTACCGCCGGCCTCTGCTGACGAGCGTCGCATCGGGCCGTCTGGAGGCCGCGCAGCTGCAGATCAGCCCGCGCCTGCCGGCCCGCACGCGCTGGCGCGGCGGCTCCCGGGCGATCGGTCTCGACACCGACCGCCGCCGGGTGTACCTCGAGGACGGACGGGCGCTGCCCTACGACGGTCTGATCATCGCGACGGGCGCGGTCCCGCGGACGCTGCCGGGCGCGCGCCGCGTCGACGACCGCGTGCACACGCTGCGCACCCTCGCCGATGCGCACCGCCTGGCCGACGGGCTGCGCGACGCGCGCCGCCTGCTCATCGTCGGCGGCGGCGCCATCGGCTGCGAGGCCGCCGCGGCGCTGCGCAACCGGGGCCTGCCGACGACGCTCGTCGAACTCGGGACGACCCTGCTCGGCGACGTGGTCGGCCCGCGCATGGGTCAGGCGTTCACCGACTGGCACCGCCGCCACCGCGTCGACGTGCGCTGCGGCGTCGCCGTCCGGTCCTGGGACCAGCACCGCGGCGGCGTGCGTGCCGAGCTGACCGACGGCGCGGTCGTGGAGGCCGACGTCGCGCTGGTGGCCGTCGGCGCGTGGCCCGATGTCGGCTGGCTGGCGGGCTCCGGCCTCGACCTCGGCGACGGCGTGCTCTGCGGACCGACCACGCACGCGGTCGGCGCCGAGGACATCGTCGCGGCAGGTGACTGCGCCCGGTGGCCGAACCTGCGCTTCGACGAGACCCCGCGCCGCGTCGGGCACTCCGCCAACGCCACGGCGATGGGCCGCCACGCCGCCGACGCGCTGCTCGACGGCCCGGACGCCACACCGCCCTTCACGCCCATCCCGTGGGGCTTCACGGAACAGTTCGGCGCCTGCACGCAACTCGTCGGCCGCCCCGGCGCGGGCGTGTCCTTCGTCGACGTCGAGGGCCGCCCGTCGGTCATGCGCGGCGCGGTCGCGGCGTTCGACGGGCGCGGCCGGTTCGTGGGCGGCACCATCGCGGGCGCGCGCCCCGCGGCGCGCTGGGTCCACGACGCGGTCGCGGCGTCCTGCCCGGCTCCGCCCGAGCTCCTGCGCCCCGCCTGGGACCCCGAGCCGCACCTCCAGGTGCGCCCGAGCGCCGCGAAGGTCGACGATCGCGTCCAGGCAGCACGGCGCATCGATCCGATGCCCACCTGGCCGGGGCCGCCGCGCCGGGCCGCGGACCGTTCTCGCGTTGGCTAATCTCTCTGGCCCGCCCGACCAGGTGCGGGCATCCTGGGCGGATGTCCGAGTGGTTAAAGGAGACGGGCTGTAAACCCGTTGGCTATGCCTACGCAGGTTCGAATCCTGCTCCGCCCATCGATCTGACATCGGCGCCTTCGGGCGCCGATCGTCGTTGTGGGGCTCCCGGTAGATTCCGGTGGTGTGAACGGCCTGATCTTCTTCATCGTCGTGGCCGTCGCCCTCGCGCTGGTGGTCATGGACATCGTGGTCAAACGCCGCCGCGGGGCGGCGCTGCTCTGGAGCACGGCCGCGGGCGTCGTGCTGATCGCCGGCGGCGTGGTGCATGCCGTCGACGAGTCCGGGTTGATCGCCGTGATCGCGCTCGTCGCGGGCGCGGCGTGTCTGACGCTGTCCGACCGGGCGGCCGACGCCGGGGCCGACACGGCCTGACCGACTTCCACATCCCCGGCATCCCGCGGGGTACGGTTGGGGCGTGACCACCGCGATCCGGACCTGCCCATTGTGCGAGGCCACGTGCGGTCTTGCCATCGAGCTGGAGGGCGACCAGGTCGTCGCGGTCCGCCCCGATCACGACGACGTCTTCAGCAAGGGCTTCATCTGCCCGAAGGGCGTCTCGATCAAGGAGCTGCACGAGGACCCCGACCGGGTTCGCACGCCGCTCATCAAGCAGGCCGACGGGTCATTCGCCGAAGCGACGTGGGACGAGGCGTTCGCCGAGATCGACCGCCGCCTGACCCCGCTGCTGGAGAAACACGGCCGGCAGGCCGCCGCCGTCTACCTCGGCAACCCGAGCGCGCACAGCCTCTCCGCCGTCCTCTACGGCCGGGTGCTGCTCAAGGCGCTCGGCACGAAGAACGTGTTCAGCGCGAGCACGGTCGACCAGATGCCCAAGCAGGTCGCGTCGGCGTACATGTTCGGCACCGAGCTCAGCGTGCCGGTCCCCGATGTCGACCGCACCGATTTCCTCCTCATCCTCGGGGCGAACCCGCTGGCCTCGAACGGCAGCCTCATGACGGCGCCGGGCATGCGCCACAAGCTCCAGGCCATCCAGGACCGCGGCGGCCGCGTGGTGGTCGTCGATCCGCGCCGGTCGCGCACCGCGCAGGTCGCCGACGAGCACCTCTTCATCCGCCCAGGGGCCGACGCGCTGCTGCTCGCCGCGCTCATCAACACGGTGTTCGACGAGGGCCTCGACCAGCTCGGCCACGCAGCGCCCCACGTCAACGGGCTCGACGCCCTGCGCGAGGCCATGGTGCCGTTCACCCCCGAGGCCGTCGCAGACCCGACGGGCATCGATGCCGACCGCATCCGCACCCTGGCCCGCGAGCTGGCGGGCACGAAGCGCGCTGCCGTCTACGGCCGGATCGGCACGACGACCCAGCGCTTCGGCACCGTCGCGAGCTGGCTGGTCGACGCGCTCATGACGGTGACCGGTCACCTCGACACCGAGGGCGGCGGGATGTTCCCGCTCACCGCCGCCGCGTCGGCCAACGCCGGCCCGCACAAGCTCGGCAAGCCGGCCAAGGTCGGCCGCTGGACCAGCCGCGTGCGCGGTCTGCCAGAGACGATGGGGGAGCTGCCCGCCGCGGCGCTCGCGGAGGAGATCGACACGCCCGGCGACGGGCAGGTCCGGGCGCTCTTCACCCTCGCGGGCAACCCCGCGTCGTCGCTGCCCAACAGCGGCCGGCTCACCGAGGCGCTCGGCCAGCTCGACCTCATGGTCAGCCTCGACATCTACGTCAACGAGACGACCCGCCACGCCGACGTCATCCTGCCGTCACCCTCGGCGCTGCAGAAGTCGCACTACGACATCGCGCTCTACGCGTTCGCGGTACGCAACGTCGCGAACTACAGCCCGCCGAGCCTGCCCAAGCCGGAGGGCATGCTCGACGAGTGGGAGACCCTGCTACGCCTGGCGATGATCGCGGCGGGCCAGGGCCCGACCGCCGACACCGCGGGCCTCGACGACTTCGTCGCCGAGCAGACCATCACCCGCCAGCCCGTCGACCACGACGAGCTGCGCGCGGCGGTCGCGAGACGGCGCGGGCCCGAGCGCCTGCTCGACATCATGCTGCGCGGCGGCCCGTACGACGGGCTGAGCCTCGACGCCCTCGAGGCCGCGCCGCACGGCATCGACCTCGGTCCGCTGCAGTCCCGCCTCCCGGATGTCCTGCGGACCCCGAGCGGCAAGATCGAACTCGCGCCCGACGCGCTGCTGGCGGGCGTCCCCGCGCTGGAAGCGGCGCTCGACGAGCAGCGCAACGGCGGGATGCTGCTGGTGGGCCGCCGGCACCTGCGGTCGAACAACTCGTGGATGCACAACCTGCCGATGCTCGCCCGGGGGCCTGAGCGGTGCACGCTGCAGGTGCACCCCGACGACGCCGAGCGGCTGGAGCTCGCCGACGGCGCCACGGCGCAGATCAGCTCGCGGACGGGGACGGTGACCGCGCCCGTCGAGGTCACGGCGGACATCATGCCCGGCGTCGTGTCGCTCCCGCACGGCTGGGGACATGACACCGACGGCGCGCAGCTGCGGGTCGCCGCCGAGCGGCCGGGGACGAACAGCAACGTGCTCGGTGACGAGGAGCTGCTCGAGCCGATCACCGGCACGGCGGTGCTGAACGGCATCCCGGTGCAGGTGGTGGCGGCGCAGGTGCACGCGACGGCGTAGGGCTCGATCCCTTCCGGCCGGGGACGCCGTCTGCTGTCCTGACCGCCCGATGACCGAGACCCTGCACAGCCTGGAGCCCGACCCCGAACGCGCGCGCGACATCGCCGAGCGCGGCCTGATCCTGCGCACGACCGTCGGCTCGGTGGTCCACGGCCTGTCGAACCCGGGGACCGATGACCGCGACGAACTCGCCGTCTGCGTCGAGCCGCCCGCGTACCTGCTCGGCACACGGCGCTTCGAGCACTTCGTCTACCGCACCCAGCCCGAGGGGCATCCCAGCGGGCCGGGCGACCTCGATCTCACGGTCTACGGCCTGCGCAAGTTCTGCGGCCTGGCGATGAAGGGCAGCCCCACGGTCCTGCTGCCGCTGTACGTCGAGGGCGAGCACCTGCTCGTCACGACCGAGGCGGGCGAGCGGCTGCGGGCGCTCGCGCCGGAGTTCGTCGCCCGGAGCACCGGGCGGGCGTTCCTCGGATACCTGGACGCCCAGCGGCGCGGCCTGGTCGGTGAGCGTCACGCGACCCGGACGCGGGAGCTCTCGCAGCGCCACGGCTACGACACGAAGTACGCGATGCACGCGCTGCGGATCGCCCACCAGGGGATCGAGCTGCTGACCGACGGCGTGATCACGCTGCCGGTCGGCGAGCCCGCGCGCAGCGAACTCCGAGCGGTCCGGTCCGGGGAGGTGCCGCTCGACGATGTCCTCGCGCGACTGGAGAGCGCGACGGCGGAACTGGAGGCGGCCACCCAGCGGTCGGGCCTGGCCGAGCGCCCGGATGCGGACAAGGTCGACGCGTTCCTGGTCGAGGCATACCGCGAGGCGTGGGCGGCGGGCCGCCATGCAGCCGCGTGAGCCGGCCCGCCCCAGCGGGTAGCGTCCTACCAGTCCACCCCTGGAGGCGCGCGGCATGTCCACCGCAGACGAGGACCTGGTCGACCACCCCGACGATGTCGACGAGGAACACGCGACAGCCAAGCCCAAGCGCACCGGCCTGATCCGCTTCGCCCGCATGGCGGGCTCGTCGATCGCTGGCAAGGACGCCGCGCCGTGGGTGACGGACTTCCTCAATGCGGCGTACTACCGGCGGCCGGTCGAGGAGCGCGACGTCGACGACCTTCGGCTCGCGTTCTCCGTGCTGACGACGTACTGGTACCGCAAGGATCCGACTCGCCGGCTGCACATGACCGACCTGCCCGCGTTTCACCGCGCGTTCGGCGGCGGGAGGTTCTCGACCGAGGTGTCCGACCGCGGCCGTCTCACGCGCGAGGAGCTCGTGGCCGGAGCGGCCGAGCTGCTCGGCGACTGGTTCCCCGACGCGTACGCCGACGACGCGCGCCGCGGGTGGGGCATCGCGTTTCCCACCGCCGACGAGTACGCCGCGTACGACCCCGAGCACCGGCTGAAACTCGCCCGCCTCGGTGAGCTCACGCCCGAGCACGCGCTGCCCGAGGAGCAGACCTGGCACACGTATGACCCGGTCGAGATGCCGTCGGCCGAAGGTGTGATCTCGGCGCTCACGCGGCCGGAGACGTGGCCCGACTACGCGACGGAGGTCGGGCGCTTCACCCCGCTGCGGCCGGGCGGGCTGGCCGACCAGACGTTCGAGATCGAGGTCGCGGCCGGGACCGATGCGGGGCGTCCCGTCTTCACGCGCGGGTACGTGACGATCACCACGCTCGTCACGCCCGACGACCCCGAGGCGCTGCACGCGTGGTTCGATGCGCTGGAGCGCGGCCTCGCGACGTACGGCGACGACGAGCCGCGTGCCGTCCCGCCGGGTGGCACCCCGATCGTCGGGTTCGACCTCACGACCCATCGCGGGCACTTCATGGGCGCCGGGCACAACCGGCTGCTGCTCTACGAGTACGAGGGCCGCGCCTGGGTCCGTGCGGCAGGGACCTGGGACCCGATGCCGTGGCACATCGGCGGTGCGTACCGGCTGGCCGGGCGTGACGCTCAGCACGCGTACTGGGGCGAGGGCGCGGACCCACAGCGCAGCCTGCTCCATCAGCTCGCCAAGGCCGTCGCGTGAGCGGCCCGGCGGTCGTCATCGGCTCCGGGCCGAACGGGCTGGCCGCCGCGATCCGCCTGGCCGAGCGCGGCTGCGATGTCGTCGTCCTCGAAGCCGCCGACGAGCCCGGCGGCGCGGTGCGCACCGAGGAGCTCACGCTGCCGGGGTTCCGCCACGACACGTTCTCGTCCGTGTACCCGGCGGGTGCGGCATCGCCCGTCTTCAGCCGGCTGCCGCTCGACCGTCACGGCCTGGAGTGGGTCCACCCTGCGGCGTGCTCGGCGCATCCGCTGCTCGGCGGGCCGGCCGCGGTGCTCCACCGCGACCTCGACGCGACAGCCGCGTCGCTCGACGCGCTCGCGCCCGGGGACGGCGAGGCGTGGGCCGACTTGGCCGGACCCCTTCTCGCCCAGTTCGAGGGCCTGCGCTCGACGATGCTCACCGGCTTCCCGCCGCTCGTCGGGCCGCTGCGGATGCTGGCCGGGGGCGGCCCGATGCCGGTCGTCTCGCTGACCCGCATGCTCGTCGGCAGCGCCGTCGGGCTGGGGCGGCGGCTGTTCGAGTCGCCGGGGTCACGCGCGTGGCTGTACTCCGCCGCGATGCACGGTGACGCCCCGCCGACGAAGGCCGGCAGCGCGGTGGCCGCCGCGTACCTGAACATCCTCGGGCACGCCGTCGGCTGGCCGAGTCCGCGCGGCGGCGCGGCGAGCCTGACCTGGGCGCTGATCTCGCACCTGCAGTCCCTGGGTGGCGAGGTGCGGACGGGCGCCCGGGTGGACGCGATCCGCGTCTCCGGCGGGAAGGTGACGGGCGTGCGCGTCGCGGGCGGGGAGGAACTGGCCGCGCAGCGGGTCGTGGCCGACGTCATGCCCCACGCGCTGGACCGCCTGGCCGACGACGCGCTGCCGTCCTGGTACCGCGCCGGGCTGCGCCGGTACGTCTACGGCCAGTCGACGCTGAAGGTCGACTGGGCGCTCGACGGCCCGATCCCGTGGGAAGACGAGGCGGTTCGCGGCGCAGGGACCGTGCACGTCGGCGGCGCCGAGCCCGAGTTCCTCCAGACGATCGACGACACCGCCCGCGGTCTGCCCGAGCGCCCGTTCCTGCTCCTCGGCCAGCAGTCCGTCGCCGACCCGACCCGCGCACCCGAGGGCAAGCACACCGCATGGGCGTACACCCACGGGCCGCAGGAGGGCGTCGACTGGGTGGCCGCGCGCGACCGGCACGTCGAGCGGATCGAAGCGCACGTCGAGCGCTACGCGCCCGGGTTCCGCGACCGCATCCTGGCCCGGCACGTGATGGGTCCCGGGGACCTACAGGCCCGCAACGCGAACCTCGTGGGCGGCGACGTGGGCGGCGGCAGCTACGCGCTGCGCCAGGTCGTCTTCCGCCCTATGCCGCTGCCGTCCCCGTACTGGACGCCGGTGAAGGGCCTGGTCCTCGGCAGCGCCGCGACGTTCCCCGGCGGGGCTGTGCACGGCGTGCCCGGCGACGCCGCCGCGCGCGCCGTCTTGCGCACACGCCTGTGAACCGAGCGGCGGACGCGGGTACCGTCGAGACATGACCAGCTCCACCGATCCCGTCCCGCGTATCGATCTGCCCGGCAGTGTCGCGATCCCGCAGCTCGGCCTCGGCGTCTGGCAGGTGCCGAAGGAGGACACCGAGGGCGTCGTCGCCCACGCGCTGCAGACCGGCTACCGCCACATCGACACCGCGGCGGCCTACCAGAACGAGCGGGGCGTCGGCGCGGCGATCGCCGCGTCCGGGCTGCCTCGCGACGAGGTGTTCGTCACCACGAAGGTCTGGAACGCCGCGCACGGATACGACGAGGCGAAGGCCGCGGCGGCGAAGAGCCTCGAGCGGCTCGGGCTCGACCACGTCGACCTGCTGCTGATCCACTGGCCCGTGCCATCACGCGACCTGTACGTCGACACGTGGCGGGCGTTCGTCGACCTGCGCGACGAGGGGCTGACGACGGCGATCGGCGTCTCGAACTTCCAGCCCTCGCACCTGCGGCGGATCATCGACGAGACCGGCGTCACGCCCGCGGTCAACCAGGTCGAGCTGCACCCGTACCTCCAGCAGCACGAGCTGCGCGAGGTGCACGCCGAGCTGGGCATCGTCACCGAGCCGTGGAGCCCGCTCGGCCAGGGCGAGATCCTCAACGACCCCGTGATCGTGGAGATCGCCGAGCGCGTCGGCCGCACGCCCGGCCAGGTCATCATCCGCTGGCACCTGCAGCACGGCTTCGTGCTGTTCCCGAAGTCCAAGACCCCGGCGCGGATCGACGAGAACTTCGACGTGTTCGGCTTCGAACTGGCCGACGCGGACCTCCAGGCGATCGGCGGACTCGATCGCGGCAGGCGGTTCGGCCCGGACCCGGACACGTTCTCGCTGACGTAGACCACACACGGTGGGCGGGCGACGGATACCCGCCCACCGTGCATGGCCTGGACTCCGGCCCGCTCTGCGGGACGGGTCCGACCGTATCCAGCCCGCTCAGCGGGATGGATACGGCGTCCCCCCGGACGGCCTACTTCAGCTCAGCCGAGCTCTTGCCCAGCAGCTGCCGGGCGATGATGAGCAGCTGGATCTGCTGGGTGCCCTCGAAGATGTCGAGGATCTTCACGTCACGCGACCACTTCTCGAGCAGCTCGACCTCGCTGTAGCCCAGCGTGCCGGCCAGCTCGACGCAGCCCAGCGCGATCTCCGTGCACGTGCGCCCGGCCTTCGCCTTGGACATCGACGCCTGCACCGAGTTCGGCTGCTTGTTGTCGGCCATCCACGCAGCGTGCAGCGCCATGAGGCGCGAGGCCTCCCAGTCGGACTCCATCTGGAGGAACCGAGCGGCGGCGGCGTGCTGCGTGTACGCGGGAGCGGTGTAGTCGATCTCGACCCCGGCCTTCTTCAGCAGCTTCCGCGTCTCGTCCAGGCACGCCCGGCCGACGCCGATCGCCATCGCGGCGACGAGCGGGCGGGTGTTGTCGAACGTCTTCATGACGCCGCCGAAGCCGGCCTTCGTGTCGATCTCGGGGTTGCCGAGCAGTGCGTCCTTCGGCACCCGGCAGTCCTCGAGGCGGAACGCGGCCGTGTCCGACGCGCGGATCCCGAGCTTGTGCTCGCGGCGGTCGAGCTTCATGCCCGGGTTCGTGCGCTCGACGATGAACGACTTGATCGCCGCCCGCCCGATGTCGCGGTCCAGCGATGCCCACACGACGACGAGGTCGGCGCGCTCACCCGACGTCACGTAGATCTTCTCGCCGTTGAGGACGTACTCGCCGGTCTTCTCGTCGAGGACCGCAGTGGTGCGGATCGCGGCGGAGTCCGACCCGGCCTCGGGCTCGGTGATCGCCATCGAGGCCCACTTGCCGCCGTACTTCTTCAGCTGCTCCGGGGACGCGACGGACGCGATCGCGGAGTTGCCGAGACCCTGGCGCGGCATCGTGAGCAGCAGGCCGACATCGCCCCAGCACATCTCCTCGATGGAGAGGACCGTGGC
>SYBY01000348.1 GCA_005788585.1 Actinomycetota bacterium
CGATCAACCGCCTGGCGGGATGGGTGGTGGCCCGTCGGACCGCCAGCCGACCGAGGAAGAGCTCCGGGCCGCCTACGAGGCCGAGATCAAGCGCCTGCGCGTCGAGGACGTCATCGTCCAGACCGTGGTGTCGCTGATCAACCTCGGTGCCCGCAAGGCCGGCCTCGCGCCGGGAACCGAGGACGAACAGGACCCCGAGCAGCTCCAGCAGGCCATCGACGCGTCGAGTGCGCTGCTGCCGTTCGTCGAGTCGGCCCTCGGGCCGGAGGCTGCGCAGCTGCGCGATGCGCTGTCCCAGCTCCAGATGGCCTACGCCCGTTCTGCCGCCGCCGGCGGCGCGTCTGCGGCCGGCGAGGCGCCCGCGCCCGCGCCCGAACAGCCCGCCGCGGCACCCGAGCCGCCGGCCGGCCCGGGTCAGGGCCAGTCCTCTGGGCGGCTCTGGATTCCCGGGCAGTAGACACGCCACTTCCCTGCAGGTGAACGGTGGTCTGCCGCCGGTCTTGATGGACCGGTGAGCAGACCCTAAGGACAGCCCGTCTCGTCTTTCCGGAGGCGAGTTCACCAGGCCCGCCGGCGGCTGGTAACGGTTGGTACCTCTGTCCACGTTCCCCAGGAGGGATGTTGATGTTCACGTCGTCCGCTCGCATTCGCGGGGCCGGAGTGCTCGCTGCTGCCGTCGCAGCGCTGGCCCTGCCGGCCTCCGCCTCGGCGCTGAAGCCCGCTGACGTCCCCGACATCGGCGTCGACACCGGGCGCTTCAGCCTGCCGATCAAGTGCGCGATCTCCGTCCCGGTCGGCGGCGTCGCGATCAAGGTGTTCGATCTCAACACGACGGTCGATGTGCAGGGTGTCGCGGCGACCGAGCTCGGCGCCGGCCAGAAGTTCTGGCTCACGCAGGGCTCCGGCAGCATCACGTTCCCGTCGTGGCTGACCACGCTCGGCGGCCTCGCCACCGTCCAGCGTGCCGACGCGACGATCCCGACACTCGACATCGGCGCGGACAACGCGACGCCGAGCGCGATCAACGTCGCAGACCTGCAGCCGCTGTCGATCCGCAACATCCCCATCCGCTTCGGGCAGACGCTGAAGGTGGGCCTGCCGCTGCAGGGCACGTTCGATGTCGGGCCGTACACCGCGCCCGACAGCGGGGTGGTGACGCTGCGGTTCAACCGCGCGGTGGCGAACATCGCCCTGAAGTCGTTCTTCAACCAGGTGCTGCTGCGCGTCCGGGCCGACTGCCGGCCCACCGCGAACAACGCCCTGCTGTCGATCGTCGTCAGCAAGCCCGCGGGCTTGCCCGAGTCGAAGATCGTCAACCAGCCCCTGAACTTCCCGGCCGGTCCGTCGGGGTATTTGATCGGCATCATCAACGCGCCGTACCGCTGCACGCTGGGCGGACAGCCGCTCGATGTCGGCATCGCGGTCGGCGGCACGATCCCGCTGGCGGTGCGCCGCAACGGCTCCCTGCTGTTCGACAAGTCGTCCGGCGCGCTGGTCGTGCCCCCGGAGTCGGTGAACGCACTACTCGACCGAGGGATCACGCGCCTCTCCGGACGCGTGACGAGGCTCAACCTCGACGTGGCCGGTGGGCTCCCCGCGGTGCAGAACGTCGCGGCGGCGGGCATCGACATCCCGGAGACGACGCTGATCCGCGGGCAGAAGCTGATCGTCTCGCTGCCGGTGGGCGGCACGCTCACGGCCGGGCCGTTCACGCTCGCACCTGGATCGAACAACATCCAGGTGGCACTCGGTGACGCAGAGGCGGACTTCCGCCTAAACGGGTCGAGCACCATCACGCCCGCGGCGTGCACCGCCCCTGACCCCGGCGTGATTCTCGTCGACGCTCCCGCGTTCTGAGCCGTTCCGCGCCCGGCGACCGCACGCGCGGTCGCCGGGCGCGGCGTCCTGACTAGACTGCGCGCACCTTGGCCGAGCGCCGTCTTCACGGTCTGCAGCGCGTACTGGGTGTCAACGCGCTCTTCTCCACCGCCTACGGCAACGTCGGGTCGTCGATCTATTACGCGCTCGGCCTCGTCGCCGGGCTCGCGCTCGGCCTCACCCCGCTGGTGTTCCTCATCACCGGCGCGTTCTTCTTCTGCACCGCCGCCACGTACGCCGAGGCGACGGCGATGTACCCGGAGGCCGGCGGATCGTCGAGCTTCGCCCGGCGCGCGTTCAACGAGTTCGTCTCGTTCTTTGCGGCGTGGGGGCAGATGCTCAACTACCTCATCACGATCGCCATCTCGGCGTTCTTCGTCCCGCACTACCTGGGTGGGCTGTTCTGGGAGCCGCTGAAGAGCGCACCGGGCGACATCATCTTCGGCATCGGCGTCATCGTCGTGCTCGCGGTGGTCAACGTCGTCGGCGTCAAGGAGTCCGCCGGGCTGAACATCGCGCTGGCCGTCGTCGACTTCCTCACGCAGCTCGCCCTCGTGATCGTCGGGTTCGTGCTGGTCTTCAGCCCGGACGTCCTGCAGAGCAACGTGTCGTTCGGGGTCGCACCGACCTGGGAGCAGTTCCTCGTGGCGATCCCGCTCGGGATGATCGCCTACACCGGCATCGAGACGATTTCGAACATGGCCGAGGAGGCGCGCAACGAGGCGACCACGATCCCGGCGGCCATCAACCGGGTCCAGATCGCGGTGTTCGCCATCTACTTCACGCTGCCCGCGATCGCGCTCAGCGCGCTGCCGGTCACGTTCAACGAGCAGACCGGGGAGTACCAGACGCTGCTCGGGGTCTCCGAAGAGGACGGGGGCTTTGCCGGCGACCCGATCCTCGGGGTGGTCAAGGAACTCGATCTCGGGATGTTCCAGGTCGCCGGCGAGCTCTACGTCGGCCTGCTCGCGGCGACGATCCT
The DNA here is from genome assembly GCA_005788585.1 of Actinomycetota bacterium. Next base: position 2,861 of record SYBY01000348.1, read on the forward strand.
GTTCCTCGCGACCAACGCCGGGATCATCGGGGTGTCCCGCCTCGTCTACTCGATGGGCATCCACCGCCAGCTGCCCGACCAGTTGCGCCAGCTGCACCCGAAGTACGGCACGCCGTGGGTGGGCATCGTCGTCTTCGGCGCCATCGCGTGCGTCACGCTCATCCCGGGCCAGGCCGAGTTCCTGGGCAACATGTACGCGTTCGGCGCGATGCTGTCGTTCACGATCGCGCACGTCGCGCTGATCACGCTGCGCATCCGCCAGCCCGACGTGGCCCGCCCGTACCGGGGGCCGGGAAACATTCGGATCCGTGGCCATGAGCTCCCGCCGACGGCGATCATCGGGGCGTTCGGGACCGGCACCGCGTTCGTGGTGGTGACCGTGCTCAACCCGGAGATCGCCGTCGCCGGCGTGCTGTGGCTGGTGATCGGCGTGGGCGTGTACATCGCCTACCGGCGCAACCAGGGCCTCGACCTCCGGAGCACCGTCAAGGTCGCGCTGCCGCGACCGGTGACCGAGACCGAGGCCGAGTACGACTCGATCCTCGTCGCGCTGGAGGTGACCCCCGACTACGACCCGGATGCCCTCGCGACCGCCGTGAAGCTCGCCGCGCGCCGGAAGCGCGGCATCTACGTGCTCGTGTCGATCACGGTCCCGGCGGTCTCGCCCATCGACGCCTCGCTGCCCGAGAAGGAGGCGCAGGCCCGCGCGCTCATCGAGCAGGCGCGGCTGCAGGGAGGACGACGGGTCACCGGTCGCTGGGTCAAGGTCCGCGCTGGGCAGGCGGGCCGCGCGATCGTCGACGAGGCCCGCACCATGCGCGCCCGCGCGATCGTCATGCCGCTGCCGCCGCGGACGACGGGGGCGAGCGTGTTCGGCAAGACGCTGGAGACGGTGCTCGCCGAGCGGCCGTGCCGCGTCATCATCGAGTCCGACCCCGAGCCGCAGCGTCAGCGCCAGCGCACCCCGGTGTGAACCGCCTGCTCTCGGGCGTCGAGCTCATCGAGCACCGCGCGGACGACCTGCGGGTCGAACTGCGACCCCGCGCACCGCGTGAGCTCGCGCAGGGCCTCGGCTGGGTCGAGCGCGGAACGGTACGGCCGGTCGCTGACCATCGCGTCGAGCGCGTCGCAGACCCCGACGATCCGCGCGCCGAGCGGGATCCCCGCCCCGGCGAGGCCATCGGGATACCCCCCGCCGTCCCAGCGCTCGTGGATCGCGCGCACGAGCGGCGCGACGGACGCAAGGAAGGGGATGCCCGCGAGCAGCCGGCCACCGACGTCGCTGTGGATCTTGACCTGCTCGAACTCCGCGCGGGTCAAGCGGCTCGGCTTGCGCAGCAGGTCGCTGGGAACCGCGATCTTGCCGATGTCGTGCAGCAGGGCGGCATAGCGCACGTCGCGCAGCTCGCGGGCGTCCATCCCCAGGCGGCGTCCGACGGACGTCGAGAGTTCCACGACATCGCGTGCATGCTGGGCGGTGTACGCGTCCTTGGCCTCGAGCAGGTCCACCAGGGTGCTGAGGGTCGTCGCGACCGTGCCCTCGATCTCGGCGGTGAGCTCGACGCGGTGCAGCGCCGCGCCGACCTGTGCGGCGACGACCTCGGCGAGGAGCAGATCGTCCCGGTCGAGTGCGCCTGGGTCGACCTGTTCGAGGTTCAGGACGCCCCAGATCCGGCCATCGACGACGATGGGAAGCGAGATCTCCGAGCCGGGGTCGGTGCGGGGGTCCCGGCGCAGGTAGTCAGGGTCGTGCCGGGTGTCGGAGATGAGCGCGGGCCTGCCGGTGCGGGCCACGCGGCCGTTCACGCCGGAGGTGACCGGCTGCTCGAACGCCAGGAATGCCGGGTCCTGGGCGAGCGGCCCGGCAGCCGCCACGACGCGAAGCATCTTGCCCTCGAGGCGCTGGATGACGGCCAGGTAGAAGTCGAAGGACCGGTGCAGCTCTCCCACGGCGCATTCTGCGATCGCCGCGCTCTCGGTGAGCGGGGTGAGCTGCACCGAGAGCCGACTCGCCACGGCGAGCCGCTCATGCTGGCGTCGGGCGGCGGGGACCGGCCCGGGCGCGCGGGTGGTCCGCTTGGCGTCGTAGAGGCGCTCGTCTGCACAGGCGAGGAGCTCGTCGGGCGCGCCGCCGTCGACGGGCCACGAAGCCACGCCGAAGCTCAGGCCGATGCGGCGGTCGAGGACGCCGACGGCCGCCCTCGCGCGCAGGGCGATGTCCGCGGCTCCGGCAGCATCCGCGCCGGGCAGCAGCAGCGCGAACTCATCGCCCCCGATGCGGAAGCTGGGATCGCCGCTCCGGCAGGTGTCGGCGAGTGCGCTCGCGACCGCGCGCAGCACACGGTCTCCCTCGGCGTGCCCGGAGACGTCGTTGACGGACTTGAAGTGGTCGAGGTCGAGGAGGACGACGGCGAAGGGCTCGGCGTCCGCGCAGGCGCGTCGCAGCTGCTCGTGGAACTCCCGGTGGTTCAGCAGGCCGGTGAGGGCGTCCCGTTGGGCCAGCTCGGCGCGCTCCTCCAGCAACGCGGCGTTCGCCAGGGCGAGGGCCGACTGCTCGGCGAGGCCGACGAGCAGTTCGGCCGTGGACGGGTCGAGGACCCGGGCCGGGTCATCGGCGAGGCGCAGCACACCGACCCGCCGTCCCCGCGCGATCAGGGGGACGTCGTGCGGGGACGGGCCGGGGTCGGGGGCGGAGGGCAGGTGCAGGTCGGGCTCCAGCTCGGGGAACAGCACCACGGCGTGCTGACGCACGTGGTGGGCGGTCAGGTCGACAGTCTGCTGCGCGCAGATGTCGCGCAGGGCGTCGAGCAGGGCGCGGCGTCGGGTGGCGGGAGACACTGCTCGACTCAGTCGGGCGCAGCTCACCGCATCTGCATGGCCCGATGGTCCAGACCGGCTCGACACTCTGTCGACGGCGACGCAGGCGAGGTGCTGCGGCCCTCGCGGACTACGCTTCCGAACCGTGCCTGACCCCGCCTCCGTCCACCGCGCCGGTACCCGCGTCATGTCGGTCGTCCTGGTGCTGCTCGGCGTGGCGCTCCTCGTGAGCACGATCGTCAGGGGCGGCGGGCCGTTCTCGGTCGGCGTCCTGTTCGGGCTGCTGCTCGGCGGGGCCGGGATCGCGCGCCTGTGGCTCGATCGCCAGCAGGGTCGCGGATGAGCGAGTCCGGCGGACTCGGCCGCCGCTGGCTCGGTGCGCCCACGCTGTTCGCCGTCATCTGGACGTCGCTGGCGAGCGCGATCTACTTCTCGCTGGGCGTCATCGGCGAGCGGGCGCTGGGGCTCACGCCGCTGGTCTTCCTCGTGGCCGGGCTGTTCTTCGCCCTGACGGCGATGACGTACGTCGAGGGCGCGTCGCTGCATCAGGAGCGCTCGGGCTCGACGGTCTTCGCCCGGTACGCGTTCAACGAGCTGTGGAGCTTCGTCGCGGGCTGGGCGATCCTGCTCGACTTCCTCATCCTCGTGGCGGTCACGTCGCTCTCGGCGACGAACTACCTCGCCGTGTTCTGGTCCCCACTCGGGGGAGGCGCCGTCGAGTTCGCGGCGTGCGCGGCGATCATCGTGTACGTCGCCGTGCGCAACATCCGGGGCTTCAGCGCCACGCGTGCGCGGCGCGTCGGGGCGCTCGTCATCGCCGACCTCGCGCTGCAGGGGCTCATCGTCGTCCTCGGCCTGATCCTGTTCTTCCAGCCCGACGTCCTGCTGAACCCGATCGAACTCGGCACGTCCCCGGAGTGGGAGGACGTGGTGTTCGCCCTCACGCTCGCGACCGTGGCGTTCACCGGCCTGGAGTCGGCGTCGGGACTCGCCGGGGAGCTGCGCGTCGGGCGGGCGGCGCTGCGCCGCCTGATCACCAGCGCGGCCGGGTCGGTCATCGTCATCTACACGGGCATCGCGCTCGTCGCCGTCACGGCGCTGCCCGTCGTGGATGGCCGCAGCCCGCTCGAGGACGAACTCGAGGCACCCGTCGTCGGCGTCGTGGAGGTCTTCGATCCGCCGTGGCTGGGCGAGGCGCTCATGTACGTCGTCGCCGCGCTCGCGGCCGTCACGCTCATCGCGGCGGCGAACTCCGCGATGCTCGGCCTCTCGCGGCTGGCGTACTCGCTGGCGACCAACCGCCAGATCCCGCAGCGTCTCGGACGGCTGCACGGGACCCGGGCGACGCCGTTCATCGTGATCCTCATCGCCGCGGGGCTCGCCGTGGTCCTCGTGATCCCGCAGGACCTCGAGTTCCTCGTGGGCATCTACGCGTTCGGGGCGCTGCTCGCGTTCACGCTCGCGCACCTGTCGATCATCGCCCTGCGCTACCGCGAGCCGCGGCTCAACCGGCCCTACCGCATCCCGCTCTCGGTGCGCGTGCGCGGAGGCGACCTCCCGCTGCCCGCCGTCCTCGGCCTGGCCGTGTCGGCCTGGCTGTTCCTGACGGTCGTCGTCTTCCACGACCCGGCGCGGTTCGTCGGGATGGGGTGGATGGTCGCCGGGCTCGTGATGTACGTCGGCTACCGGCGCGCGCGCGACATGCCGATCTTCGCGCGCGTGCAGGTCCCCGAGGCCGCGCTGCGCAGCGAGGTCCAGCGCGCGGAGTACGGGTCGATCCTCGTGCCGGTCTTCGGCAACGCCCTGGACGACGACATCGTCCAGACGGCGGGCCGGCTGGCGGCCGACGAGGGGGACCTCGACGAGGGGCACGGCGCCACGATCGAGGCGATCTGGATCTTCGAGGTGCCCATGTCGCTGCCGATCGACGCGCGGCTGCCCGACGAGCAGCTCAAGCAGGCGCGCGCGGCCCTGGCCCGGGCGAAGCTCGTCGGCGAGGAGTACGACGGGGTCGAGGTGGCGACGGCCACCGTGCGGGCCCGGCGGGTGGGGCAGGCGATCGTCGAGGAGGCCCGCCGCCGCGGGGTGGAGGCGATCGTGCTCGCGGCCGAGGAGCCGTCGCGCATCCGTGGCGGCGCGCGTTTCGGGGGCCGTGGCGGACCGCTCGACAACTACGTCGGGGAGGCCACGAAGTACGTCCTGCAGAAGGCGCCCTGCCGGGTGATTCTCACCGCGCCGCCGGCCGAGGTCGCGCCGCCGGACCCCGCAACGTGACCCGGGTCCGCCACGTACTAGAGTCCGGCGCATGCTCGTCTTGATCGTCGGCGCCGGGCGCGTCGGGTCCGCTGTGGCCCGCTCCGCCCTGGCTGCCGGTCATGAGGTCTCGGTCCTCGACGACGACCCGCTCAGCCACGAGCGGCTCGACGCCGGCATGGACTCCACGTGGGAGGAGGCCGGGGGCCGTTTCACCGTCGGCACCGCCCTGGAGATCGAAGCCCTCATCGCCGCCGGCATCGAGGAGGCCGACGTGTTCATCGCCTCCACCAACGGCGACAACACGAACCTCACGATCGCCCAGGTGGCGCAGAAGCGGTTCGACGTCGACCGCGTCATCGTCCGCGTCATGGACCCGGCACGGTCGGACTGGTACCGCGAGCAGGGGCTCAACACGATCTGCCCGACCAAGCACGCCATCGAGATGTTCAACGCGTCCCTGGGGCTGACCGCCTGATGTACGTCGTCATCGTCGGCGGCGGCAAGGTGGGCCTGAACCTGGCCCGCGAGCTGCTGCGCTCAAACCACGAGGTCACCCTCGTCGATCAGGACCGCGCGACCTACCTGCGCCTGGAGCAGGAGCTCGAGCACGTCGTCCAGTACGGCGACGGCACGGAGCTGTGGGTCCTCGAGCGCGCCGGCATCGGTCGCGCCGACCTCGTGGTGGCCGTCACCGGCGACGACGAGGACAACATCCTCATCTGCCAGGTGGCCAAGGAGAAGTACCTCTGCGAGCGGATCATCGCGCGCTGCAACAACCCGCGGAACCTCCAGCACTTCCGGCTGCTGAACATCCTGCCGGCGGTGAGCGCCACCGACCTGATCCTCAACCTCATCGAGCACGAGGTGCCCGGCCACGGCCTGGTGCACCTGCTTGACCTCCCGGACGAGCAGCTCGAGATCATCGAGGTCGAGGTCTCGCCCGGCGCCCCGGCCGAAGGCCGCCGTGTCGACGAGATCGAGCTGCCCGACGGCAGCCTCATCATCTCCGTGCTGCCATCGGGCGGCGGTGGGTTCGTGCCCAAGCCGGACACCGTGGTCAACGCCGGCGACGAGGTCCTCGTGGTCCTCGACCCGGGGTTGGAGGACACCATCACCTCCCAGTTCTCAGGAAACGGCGCACATGGCTGACCGGCACGTGGATGTCCTGCTCATCGGCGGCGGGGCGGCGAGTGCCAGCTGCGCCGAGACCCTGCGCGAGCGCGGCTTCGCCGGCAGCATCCTGCTCGTCGGCCGCGAGCCCGACCCGCCGTACGAGCGGCCACCGGGCAGCAAGGACTACCTCGCGGGGACGTCCGCGAAGGAGGACGCGTTCCTGCACCCGGCCGACTGGTACGCCGCGCACGACATCGAGCTGAGGGTCCGCACGAGCGTCATGAAGCTCGACACCGAGGCCAGGGAAGCCGCGCTCTCCACGAAGGAGACGGTGTCGTTCGACCACGCGCTCATCGCCTCCGGCGCGAACGTGCGCCGGCTCCCGGTCGACGGCTCGGACCTCGAGGGCATCCACTATCTGCGCGCGCTGCGCAACGCAGACGCGATCCGCGACGACACGGCGGATGCCGCGCACGTCGTGATGGTCGGCGGTTCGTACATCGGGTGCGAGGTCGCCGCGACGCTCACGTCGCTGGGCAAGACGTGCACGGTCGTCATGCAGGAGGACCTCCCGCTGTCACGGGGCTTCGGCGAGACTGCGGGCCGGTTCTTCGAGGGCCTGCTGGCGTCGAAGGGCATCACGTTCATCGGCGGGGCCGAGGTCGCGCGCTTCGAGGGCGAGGGCGAGCGCGTCGAGCGTGTCGTCCTGGCCGACGACACGGTGCTCGAGGCCGACGCGGTGATCCTCGGCGTCGGGGCGGTGCCGGACGTCATGCTCGCGCGGTCGGCGAAGCTCGAGCTCGGCGAGGGTGGCGGCGTGCTGTGCGACGACCGGCTGCGCACCAGCGCGCCCGGGATCTTCGCGGCCGGCGACATGTGCGAGTACGCCAGCGCCATCCACGGCCGGCACGTGCGCATCGAGCACTTCGAGGTCGCGGTGGCGCACGGCAAGACCGTCGCGGCGAACATCATGGGCGACGACGTCGCGCACACCGAGGTGCCGTACTTCTGGTCCGATCTCGCCGACTGGGCGACGCTCGAATCGGTGGGTCCGGCGCTCGACGGCTTCGACGACGAGGTCGTCCGCGGATCGCTGGAGGACGGCGAGTTCACGTTGTGGCTGCTGCGCGAAGGGCGCCTCGCGGCTGCGCTGACCGTCGGCCGGGGCGACGACCTCGACCACGCGCGCCGGTTCCTCACCGACCACACGCCGCTGGCCGACCACCGGGCGGCGCTCGCCGACCCCGCGGCGGACCTCGCGTCGCTCTGACGCGGTGACCGGCGGGCGGTGCGCCCGCGCGACCAGCTAAACTCGTTCGAGCCGATTGCGGGATGGTGTAATTGGCAACACGCCAGTCTCTGGATCTGGAATTTGGGGTTCGAGTCCCTGTCCCGCAGTGTTCGCGAGGCCGCCTACGAGGCGGCCTTCGTCGTTCCCGGGCCGGTCAGCCGGCGGCCTGCGAGCTCGACGGCGTCCTCGGCGCAGTCGACCAGGACGAACCGGCGTCCCAGCCCCGCCGCCACGGCGCCGAGCGTCCCCGACCCGCAGAACGGATCCAGGCACCAGCCGCCGGGCCGGGAGGACGCGGTGACGATGCGCCGCAGGACGCCTTCGGGCTTCTGGGTGGGGTAGCCGGTCCGCTCCCGGCTGGTCGTCCCGACGATGGTGTGCCACCAGACGTCCGTGGGGAGCTTGCCGCGCGCCGCGCGTTCGGGCGTCTGCAGGCTGGGCGCCATGTACGGCTCGCGGTCGACCTCCTCGCTGTCGAACCAGTACCGCGCGGGATCGCGGACGTAGACGAGGATCGTGTCGTGCTTCGCCGGCCACCGCTTGGTCGTGCGGGCGCCGAAGTCGTAGGCCCACACGATCTCGTTGAGGAAGCACTCCCGCCCGAAGATCTCGTCGAGCAGCACCTTGGCGTAGTGGCTCTCACGCGGGTCGAGGTGCAGGTAGAGGGTGCCGTGGTCGGCGAGCAGGTCGCGGCAGCGCTCCAGCCGCGGCCCGAGAAACGCGAGGTAGTCGTCGAACGTGTCGGCGAAGGCGCGGCGCACGACCTCCTCGGTGGCGTAGCGCCGCCCGGCGAACCCGTTGCGCGTGCCGTCTGGATCCGCCCGCACGCGCACCGTCTTGCGGGTCTGCTCGCGGCCGGTGTTGAACGGCGGGTCGAGGTAGACCAGGTCGAACGCGCCGGCGGGCAGGCGGCCGAGGACGTCTGCGTTGTCGCCGTGGACGAGCAGGTCGTCGTCCAGGGCGACGGGGTCCGTGAGCGCCGCGGCGGCGAGGGTCCGCATCGCTGGGACCCTACGCCGGACCGGGGCGGAAGGCGGATCAGCCGACCTTCACGAGGCGCTCGGTGGTTGCGGCGCCCTGGCTGACCTGCACGCGCAGGGTCACGCCGCGCAACCTGCCGATCCGGCGCTTGGCCTTCGCGGTCAGGCGGAGCGTCAGCGTCACCGGGCCGGCGGCACGCGCGGTGGCGCGGCCGCGGGCCACGACCGTCGCGCCCTTCGCCTTCGATGCCGGCGCCGCGAGCACCCGCAGGTCGCTGCCGCGCAGCTTCAGACGGCGCGCCACCCGCGCGGGCACCGTGGCGGAGGCGTCGAC
>SYBY01000349.1 GCA_005788585.1 Actinomycetota bacterium
CAGATTTACTTGCGCACTTACTGCATAATCCATAAACAGCAAAGTGGGTAACATCTGTTTTAAATCCATAATCATCAGATAATGTGTTAACAAAGTTTGCAGCTGTCTCAATTGGAGCATCTCCAATATCTCCGCAATCAGAGCAAACTAAATGCAGATTCGGGCGGCCCGGACGGCGCGCCCGGCGGCGGCGGAGGCGGCGGCGCCCCGGCGGGAGACCCGATCCCGTTCCAGAACCGCAACGGGGCCGACGGCGTTCCCGGCATCACCGGCGGATCGGCGATCGTCGATGTCATCCCGAACACCTGACCACCGCTCGCCGGCGCACCACGGTGCGCCGGCGGACCGGCTCGCCGCCCGGTGGGCCGCCCGCGCCGGGGCCATCGACCCCGACGTCCTGGTCCTGCACGACGCCCTGCTCGCCGCCGCGCTCGACGTCCCCCGCGGCCGCGCCGTCCGGCGCCCGTCGATGTGCCACGACGGCACCCCGGTCACATACTCCGCCGCGCTGGACGCGGCGGGCCCGGCCTCGCCACTGCGGCTGCTCGTCGAGCCTGGCGGGTGCGCGATCGGGGTCCCCGAGCAGCTCGACGGGACGCTCGGCCTGCTCCACGCCCTGTTGGACGAACGCGGCTGGGACGCCGCGGGTGCCCACCTCAGCCGCGTGTGCGACGCGGTCCTGCCCGCCCAGCGCGAGCTCACGGGCTCGTGGTGGGGCGGTGCATGGCTCGGGCTGGTCGCCGAGCCCGGAGCGTCCACCCAGCTGCGCTGCTACCTCAACCTGCGGTGGGGCTCCCCGCAGGCGCGCTGGCAGCGGGCACTGGACGCCATCTGCGGCGCGGCCGACGCCACGCTCACCCCGACGCTCGACGGGCTGCTGCGGACGTGCGCGCCGATCGGCGTGCCGGTCGGCCTCGGGCTTGCGTTCGCCGCCGGCGACCTGCGCGCGCTGCGGCTGTACGTCGGCGTCCACGCGCCCGCCCGCTGCGGGCTCGCGGCGCTGCTGCCGCCCGAGCTCGCCCACCAGCAGGAGGTCGCCCGCCGGTTCGGGGTGCTGGCCACGCAGCGCCTGGGTCCCCCGCCCGCCCAGGGCGTGACCGCGGGCTACGACCTGATGCTGCGCGACGGGGTCGTGCAACCCGGCGTCACCCGCTGCAAGGTCGACCTGTCCTGCCAGCCGCTGGACGGCCCCGGCCGGGTCCAGGCCGACCTCGTCGCGCGGGAGTTCGCCGCGGCCCTCGGCCTCGACGGTGGCGAACTCGACCGGTTCGAGGCCGACCTCGAGGACGCGTACGGCGGCAGCACGCTGGAGTTCGTCAGCCTGGGAATCCGCCCCGACCGCACGGGAATGAGCGCGTATGTCAAGCCTCACGGCCTCGCGCCCGCGGACCGCTGACCCGGTCCGCGCCGGCGACGCGTGGCTGCTCGCCGCGCAGGACGCCGACGGCGCGTGGCGCGACTACGCGCTGGAGCCTGGCGCCAGCGACGCGTGGGTGACCGCCGTGGTCGCGCACGCACTCGCCGCGCCGCCGGTCGCGCCCGAAGCGGTCGCCGCGATCGGGCGCGCCACCGGCTTCCTGCACGCGGTCCGACGCCCGTCGGGCTGGGGCTACAACGACCGCGCGGCAACCGACGCCGACTCGACGAGCTGGGCGCTCGCGCTGCTGCTCGCGGTGGACGACCTGCGCGGGATCGATCCCGTCGCGCTGCTGGCCCCGCGGCTCGATGCGCGCGGCGGTGCGCACACGTTCGCGGGTGCGCGCTTCGGGGGCTGGGCGGGTGAGCATCCCGAGGTCACGGCCATCGCCGCCGACGTGCTGCGCACCGCCGACCCCACGAGCCCCGCAGCCGCGGAGGCGATTGCGCGTATCCGAGCGACGCAGCGCCGCGGTGGCAGGTGGCCGGCGTACTGGTGGACGTCCGACGCCTACGCGACCGCACGCAGCCTCCTGACGCTCCACCGCGCCGGCGCGCTGGATGGCCGCACCCGGTACGCCGCGCGGCAGTGGCTGGCGTGTGCCCCCTGCGCGGCGCGCACCCCGTTCGACCTCGCCCACGTCGTGCTCGCCGCGGTCGCGCTCGACGCCGACCCCGCGGCGCGCGAGACGCAGGCCGATCGCCTCCGCGCGCTCCAGCGCCCCGACGGCGGGTGGCCGCCGTCGGCGACACTGCTCGTCCCGCCTCAGCACACCCCCGGCCGGGGCACGGCCAACGCCGACGCTCGAGGCCTCATGAGCACCGCGACCGCGGTCATGGCGCTGAAGGCAATGCACGGAACCTCTAGGCTGGCCCGCGGATGGACCTGGGCGACGCACTGGCAGGAACACGCGTGGTGATCGTCGCCGGCTCCGGCGGCGTGGGCAAGACCACGACGTCCGCGGCGCTCGCCATGGGCCTGGCCTCGCGTGGGCAGCGCGTCGCCGTCGTGACGATCGACCCCGCCAAGCGCCTGGCGACGTCGCTCGGCCTCGAGGACCTCGACAACGAGCCGCGGCTCGTCGACCCGTCCCGGTTCCAGGGGCACGGCATCGAGATGGAGGGCGAGCTCTGGGCGATGATGCTCGACGCCAAGCGGACCTTCGACGACCTCATCGAACGGCTCTCCCCCGACGCGAAGACCCGCGACGAGGTGCTGAGCAACCGGATCTACCAGGAGCTCTCCAGCGCCGTCGCCGGGTCGCAGGAGTTCACCGCGATCGCCAAGCTCTACGAGCTCGACCGCGAGGGCGGGTTCGACGTGCTGATCCTCGACACCCCGCCGTCGCGCAACGCGCTCGACTTCCTCGACGCGCCCGACCGCCTCACCGGCTTCCTGGAGGGCCGCGCGCTGCGCGTGTTCCTCACCCCGGGCGGGCTGGCCGCGAAGGTCATGGGCCGCGGGACGAGCGTCGTCTTCGGGGTGCTCGGCAAGGTCACGGGCGTGGACCTGCTCAACGACCTGTCGACGTTCTTCCGCGCGCTCGGCGGGCTGCTCGACGGGTTCCGTGAGCGCGCCCGCGGCGTCAAGCGGCTGCTCGCCGACCCCGCGACGACGTTCCTCATCGTGACCTCCCCCGAGCGCGAGCCGGTCGAAGAGGCCATCTTCTTCCGCGGCAAGCTCCGCGAGGCGGGGATGCCGTTCGGCGGGCTGATCGTCAACCGCGTCCACACGCTGCCCGAGGGCCTCGAAGCCGGCGCTTCGGAGACCATCGCCGACGAACTGACCGACGCGCTCGGCGAGAACCTGGCGGGGAAGGTCGCCGCCACCGTGCGCGACGCCGAGCTGCTGTCGGCGCGCGACGCGGCCGCCATCGCGCGGCTCGGGCGTGAGGTCGACGACCCCGACCCGGTGCTCATCCCGGAGCTCGACGACGACGTCCACGATGTCGACGGCCTGGTGCTCGTGCACCGACATCTCTCCCGCTCCATCGACGGCGCGGCGTAGGCTCTCGCACCATGGAGTGGAAGATCCTCGAAGGCGTGCCGGAAGAGGATGTCCAGCGCGTGCTCGACATGGCCCGCCGGCGGACGTTCCGCAAGGGCGAGATCGTCTTCCACGAAGGCGACCCCGGGGACACGCTGCACCTGGTACGCAGCGGCCGTTTCGCGGTGAAGGTCAGCACGCAGTACGCCGACGAGGCGATCCTCGCGGTGCTGCGCTCCGGTGACATCTTCGGGGAGCTCGCACTGCTCAGCCCCGGAGCGCCGCGCAGCGCGACGGTCGTGGCGCTGGAGGCCGGCGAGACGATGTCGGTCCACCAGCTGGACTTCGGCCGGCTGCGCCGCGAGCAGCCCGGCGTGGGCGACGTGCTCATCAGCGTGCTCTCGGCCCAGGTCCGGCGGTTGTCGCGGCACCTGCTCGAGGCGCTCTACACGCCCGCGGACACCCGCGTGCGCCGCCGGGTGCTCGAGCTCGTCGACATCTACGCGGGAGATGACCCGTCGCTGCCGACGACGATCCCGCTGACCCAGGACGACCTCGCCGACCTCGCCGGGACCTCCCGCGCGACGGTCAACCGCGTGCTGCGCGAGGACGAGGCGCGGGGGATCGTGGAGCTCGGGCGCGGGCGGACGCTCGTGGTGGATCGGGGGGGCCTGCAGAAATGGGCGGGGCTTTGAGTCGCTAGCGCTCCTCAAAGCCCTTGGGAGTTCCTCGCCAGAGGCTGGGGTTTTGACTCGCTGACGCTCCCCAAAACCCTTGGGAGTTCCTCGCCAGAGGCTGGGGTTTTGACTCGCTGACGCTCCCCAAAACCCTTGGGAGTTCCTCGCCAGAGGCTCAGAACTCCCGGGCTGGGTTGGGGCTTTCACTCGCTGACGCTCTCGGGCGTCGCCACATCGACGTAGGACGGCCGCGGCCATGCAATGGCGGGCGGCGTGCGGGCCCCTGCGTCTGTGCATCCCGTCACACATATGCGCGATGCAAGACCGGTTTCTTGACACCGGAATTTCATATCGTGTATTTGTTAGCGCCCATCTGTTCCCGTCATCAAGGAGCCGACATGCCGCCCACTGCCGTCACCGCGCTGCCCGACCTCGCCGAGCCCACGCCCGAGCCGTCGTTCGCGCCGCTCGCCACGGACGTCGCCATCGCCACCGACCCGCCGGACGCCCGCCGCGTCACGGCGCAGGCCATCGGCGCCCACATCGCCGAGCAGCTGCGGGCGGGCCGCTCGCTCTTCAACGTCGTCATGGACGCCGAGGTCTGCGAGCGCATCGGCGCCGACGGACGCGCCCGGCTCACCCGGATGCGCGCGGTGGAGTCCGGCGCATGAGCGTCCTCGTCCTCATCGCCTGGGCCGCGCCCGCCCTCGGCGGTCTGCTCGCCGCCCTCGCCTCCGGCCGTGCCGGCGCCGCGGCCGTGGCCGGCCCCGCGACGACCGCGCTCATCGGCGCGGCCGTCCTCGCCGGCGTGCCGATCGGCACCGTCGACCCGGTCGGCGGGATGCTGCTGGTGCTGGTCGGCGGCCTCGCCGCGACCGTGCAGAGCTATGCGCTGCGCCAGCTGCGCGGCGCGTCCGGCGCCCGTGCCACCACCGCGCTGCTCGGCGTGGTCGCAAGTGGCAGCGCCGTCTTCGTCACGGCCACCGCGCTGCCGGCCATGGCCGCGGCATGGACGGCCACCGGGGCCGCCTTCCTCGGCGTCCTCGCAGTCCACCGGGCGCTGCCCGGAGGCCGCGACGCGCTGCGGCGCACGCTCCTCGCGTTCGTCGTCGCCGATGTCGCCCTCTGGAGCGCAGTCGTGCTCGACGCCAGCGGGGTCGCCCTCGACGTCGCGGCCGTGCTGCTCGTCGTCGCCGCTGCGGCACGTGCCGCGCAGCTCCCGCTGCAGGGCTGGCTCGTCGCCACCGTCGCGGCGCCGACCCCGGTCTGCGCATTCCTGCACGCCGGCATCGTCAACGCCGGCGGCATCCTGCTGCTGCGCCAGACCGACCTCTTCGGTGCCTCCAGCATCGCGATGGGCGCCGCGATCGCGATCGGTGCCGTCACGATGGTCGCGGCCGCCGTCGCCATGGCGGTCCGCTCCGACGTCAAGGGCATCCTCGCCTGCTCGACCAGCGCCCAGATGGGCTTCATGCTCGTGACCTGCGGACTCGGGGTGTGGGCCGCGACGCTCATCCACATCGCCGGCCACGCGATGTACAAGGCCGCGAGCTTCCTCGGCGCGGGCTCGGCGATCGCCGCCCACGCGCGGCGGCGCTCGGTCCCGGCCGCACCCGCCCGGCGCCACCCCGCCCGTGACGCGGCCACCGCCGCGCTCGCACCCGCCGCCGGGCTCCTGGTCGTCGCGGCGACCGTCCCCGCCGTCGGTGAGAAGCCCGTCCTGCTGGTCTTCGCCTGGATCACCGGCGCCGCCGCCCTCTGGGGGGCGCTGCCTCGCGTGCAACGCGCGGGCGGCACCGTCGCCGCCGGCATGCTCGCGGTCGGTGCGGGCGCCGCGTACCTGGGTGCGACCACGGCACTCGGTGCGCTGCTCTCACTGCCCGACGCGGTCGGACATCCGCCCGCGTGGCTCGCCCTGCTGCCCATGGCCGCCGCCGCCGGCGCCATCGCCGTCTGGCAGCACGGCGGAGCCGTGCGCGACCGCCTGTACGTCCGGGCGATGCGCCTGGGCAGCCCGCGGCCGCTCCCGCGTCCCGTGCCCTCCTCCCTGGGCGTGACGGTCCCGCTGCGCCACGCGCTCGCCGGCCGGTCCACGACCGTCGCGGAAGGGGGTGCCGCATGAGCGCAGTCACCGTCATGCCCACGGGCACGGTCGCCGATCGCGCGACCGCCATCGCCGCCGAACTCGCTCCGGCGTGGCCGCTCGAGCGCTTCGTCGCGGTCAACCCCCTCGCGGGGCTCGAGCACCTGCCGTTCGCGGAGGCGGTCGCGCGCGTCGGCACCACCGTCGGCGCGCCTGGCTGGCGCGCGGAATCCGCCCTGCGCGCGGCCGAGCAGGCCGGACGCATCACGGATGCGGACCTCAGGGCCGCGCTGCGCGACCATGTCGGGCCCGCCTGCGAGGAGGCAGTCGAGCTCGCACCGGGACGCAGCACCACGCTGGAGTTCGTGCTGCTCGCCGACCTCCGTCACGCCCCGGCCGCACCCGCGCCGCAGCGCCGCGTGCTGACCCCCGCCGAGGCGTGGGACGCGGCCCACGGGACCCGGTTGGCCGACACCGCCGACACGCTGATGTCCGGCTGGCTCGCCGCGTACCTCGACGAGGGGCAGGCCCGCTGGGCGCTGCCGCGCCGCGACCTCGGCCTGTACGGCGCGTGGCGCGCGCTCAGCCCCCACGACCCGGCGTTCTCGCGCGCCGCACGCCGTGAGCTGGCCTCGCTCCCCGACGAGGCGGAGACGGCCCTCGCGCAGCTCCTCGACGAGTCGGGAGACGATGGGGACGCGCTCCTGCGCGCGCTGCTCACCCGACAGCCGGGCTGGACCGCGTACGCCCGGTGGCGCAGCGAGCACGTGGGCGACCTGGACGCCGCCGAGATCGCCGCGCTGCGCCTCGCGTCCGAGCGGGCGCTGCTCCTGCCGGTCGCCGGCGCCGAGCCGCTCGCACGGATCCCCGACCCGCCTCGGGAGGCGGCGCCGGACCCGCAGGCGCGGATCGACGCGGTCGCCGCGGCGCTCGAAGCCGATCCGGGAGCGACGGCGCTCGCCGACGCGCTGGCGCGTGTGCGGCCCGCCGACCGTGCCGCGATCTGGCAGGACGCGCTCGAACGCGGGTACCGGCGCGATCTCCTCGGCCGCATCGCGACCGCGCCTCCGCGCCCGGCGCCGGCGACGGTCGCGGCGCAGGCCGTCTTCTGCATCGACGTGCGGTCCGAGCCCCTGCGCCGTGGCCTCGAGGCCGCCGGCCCGTACGAGACCCTCGGCTTCGCCGGCTTCTTCGGCCTGCCGGTCGCGGTCCGCGCGCTCGGCGGCGAGGTCACGACCGAGCAGTGCCCGGTGCTCGTCTCCCCCGCCGCCACGCTCGACGAGGTCGCGGCGCCCGGAGCCGAGGCCGACGCGGCCCGGCGCATTCAGCGGGTCGACCGGGTCGCCGCGGCCCGCGACGCCTTCGCCGGCGCGAAGAAGGGGCTGGCCGCGAAGTACGCGTTCGCCGAGGCCGTCGGCTTCGTCATGGGCCCCGTGGCGACCGCGCGGACGCTCGCACCCGACCGCGCCGCGGCACTCGCCGGGCGCGCCGGGAGCACCCCGCCGGTCGGCACGCACCTCGACCTGTCGGCGCTGTCGGTCGAGGACCGCGCGGCGGCGGCACGCGACGCGCTCACCGCGATGGGACTCGTCGCGGTCTTCGCGCCCGTGGTCCTGCTCTGCGGCCACGGGAGCACGACCACGAACAACCCCCACCAGGCGGCGCTGGACTGCGGCGCCTGCGGCGGGCATCGCGGCGCGGCCAACGCGCGGGCGATGGCGGCGGTGCTGAACGACCCGGCCGTCCGGGCGCTCCTCGCCGGGGACGGGATCGCGATCCCCGCGTCGACCTGGTTCGCCGCGGCCGAGCACGACACCGCCACCGACGTCGTCACGCTGCTCGACACGGACGTGCCGGCCGAGCACCGGGAGGTCGTGGCCCGGCTGGCCGACGACCTCGCCCTCGCCGGGGCGTGCACCGCGGCCGGCCGCGCACGGGCCCTGCCGGGAGCCGACCCCCGCCGGGACGGCGTCGACGAGGTGCGCACGCGCAGTCGCGACTGGGCGCAGGTCGCGCCGGAGTGGGGGCTCGCCGGGTGCGCCGCGCTCGTCGTCGGCTCCCGGGAGCTCACCGCCGGCTGCGACCTCGGCGGCCGGGTGTTCCTGCACTCCTACGACGCGGCGGCCGACCCCGACGGGGCGGCGCTCGAGGTCATCCTCACCGCACCGCTCGTCGTCGCCCACTGGATCGCGAGCCAGTACTACTTCTCGTCGGTCGCGCCCGAGCACTTCGGGGCGGGGACGAAGATCAGCCACAACGTGGTCGGCGCGGTCGGGGTCCTGAGCGGCCCCGGCGGGGACCTGCGCGGCGGTCTGCCGTGGGAGTCGGTCGGCGCCGGAGCGGAGCTCGTCCACGAGCCGCAGCGGCTGCTGGCGGTGGTCGACGCGCCGCACGACCGGATCGACCGCATCCTCGACGGGGCGCCGCAGGTGCGGACGCTCGTCGACGGCCGGTGGGTCACGCTCGTCGCTCGCGACGAGCCCGGCGCGCCGTGGTGCCGCCGCCTGCCGGATGGCGGCTGGATCGCCGAGGAGGTGTCGGCATGAGCGCCACCGTGACGGCGGCGCCCACCGCCCGCGTCGGCATCGTCGGCGGCGGGCAGCTCGCCCGGATGTCCCACGCCGCCGCCACGGGTCTGGGCATCGAGGTCCACGTGCTCGACGCGCCGGGCGCGCCGGCAGCCGCAGCGGGCGCCCGGCTCGTGGCCGGGGACGCGGGCCGCCTCGACGATCTCGTGCGCCTGGCGTCGCGCGTCGACGTCGTGACGTTCGACCACGAACACGCCGATCCGGCGGCGCTGCGCGCGCTCGTCGATCGCGGCGTGGCCGTCCGGCCGGGGCCCGTGATCAAGCGCCTGGCCCAGGACAAGCTGCACGCCCGCTCGGTGCTCGGCACGGAGCTCGGCATGCCGGTCCCCGCATTCGCGCGGGTCGAGGACGCCGGGGACGTGGCGGCCTTCGCCGCCTCCCACGGCTGGCCTGTCGTCCTGAAGGCGATCACCGGCGGGTACGACGGGCGCGGCGTGCGGATCGTCGCCACGCCGCACGAGGCCGAGGGCGCACTGGCCGCGCTCGGCCGGCCGGCGCTGGCGGAGGCGCACGTCGCCATCGACACCGAGCTCTCCGTCCTCGTCGCACGCGCGGCGGGCACCGGGGAGACGCGGGCCTATCCGGTCGTCGAGACGCTCCAGCGCGACGGGATCTGCCATGAGACCGTCCTGCCGGCGCGCGTCGAACCCGACGTCGCGGCGTGCGCGCGGGCGCTGGGTCTGGCCCTCGCGGAGGCGATCGAGCTCGAGGGGCTGCTCGCCGTCGAGCTGTTCGTCAGCGGGGGCGACCTGCTCGTCAACGAGCTCGCCCTGCGGCCGCACAACTCGGGCCACGTCACGCTCGATGGCTGCGTGACCTCGCAGTTCGAGCAGCACCTGCGCGCGGTGCTCGGCTGGCCCCTCGGCGCGACCCGCGCGATCGCCCCGGCGGCCGCGATGGTCAACGTCCTCGGTCCCGCCGACGGCAGCGACCCCGGCACGCGGGTGGCGCAGGCGCTCGCCGTCCAGGGCGCCCATGTCCACCTCTACGGCAAGGCGCCGCGCCCCGGGCGCAAGCTCGGGCACGTCACCGCCCTCGGGCCCGACGCGGATGCCGCGCTCCACGCCGCCCGCGCCGCGGCGCACACCCTGGAGGGACGGCGATGAGCGCACCACGCGTCGGAATCGCGATGGGCAGCCGCTCGGACCTGCCCGTCATGGAGGCTGCGGCCGAGGCGCTCGAGGAGTTCGGGATCGCCCACGAGCTGCGCATCGTCTCCGCCCACCGCACCCCGCGGGAGATGCTGGCCTACGGCGAGGAGGCCGAGAGCCGCGGGCTGCAGGTCATCATCGCCGGGGCCGGCGGCGCGGCGCACCTCCCGGGGATGCTCGCGTCCGTGACCCCACTGCCCGTCATCGGGGTGCCCGTGCCGCTGCGCCACCTCGACGGCGTCGACAGCCTGCTGTCGATCTCCCAGATGCCGCGTGGCGTCCCGGTCGCGACGGTCGCGATCGGCAACGCGCGCAACGCCGGACTGCTGGCCGTCCGGATCCTCGCCGCCGCCGACCCCGAGCTGCGAGCGCGGGTGGCGGCCTTCCAGACCGAGATCGCGCAGGCGTCGCTGGGCGACGACCGCGCACTTCGCACCTCCGACCCCGAAGGGACCTGACCCATGCTCTCGTCCAAGCGCCTGCTCATCACGGGCCTCGTGACCACGGACAGCATCGCGTTCGCCGTCGCCGAGCGCGCCCAGCTCGCCGG
>SYBY01000350.1 GCA_005788585.1 Actinomycetota bacterium
CAGGGCGATGATCGCCCAGTTCAGGCCTCCGACGATGAGGAGGAGCAAGAACAGCGGCTCCACCCGGCGAATCATGTCCATCACGTCTCTCCTTTGTTGACGCGACAGGTTGTTACAAACGACACGAGGAATACGTCGCCGCCGCCGGGTGGTTACACCGTGACCGTCAGTCCGCGCCGGCGGCGTCCGGGTTGCCCGTCGCCTGGCCGGGGTCGCCGTCGGGGTTCTCCGGGTCGTGGTCGCCGCCGCCGCTGCGCGCGGGCGCACTGCCGGGAGACGTGCCGGGCTGGTTCTCTTCCGGGTAGCCCTGCCCGACGTCCTTGCCTCGGGGGTCCTCGGTGTCCTCGTTCGGGGCGGGCTTCTTGGGTTCGTCCATGCCCCGATTTCTACCCCGTCCCACGTTCCTGCACGCCACGCTGGCCGGGAGTGTCACGTTGGCGCTGCTGTCCCTGGCGGTGCTGCCGGCCGCGCCGACCTACGACCCGTGGGCCTGGCTCATCTGGGGGCGGGAGCTGTGGTCGGCGGAGCTGAGCACCGCGGAGGGGCCGGCGTTCAAGCCGCTCCCGGTCTTCGTGTGTGCCGTGCTGGCCCCGCTGGGCGACGGCGCGCCCGTGGCGTGGGTGGTGCTCGCGCGGGCGGGTGCGGTGGCGGCCGTGGTGCTGGGCGGCGCGGTGGCGTGGCGCCTGGCGGGGGGTGTCGGACGATGCGTCACAGGAGGTGACGAACGGTCGCACACCCCCGCGGTCGCGGCGGTCCTGGCGGCGCTGGCGGTGCTCTTCACCGCCGGCTTCGTGCGGCTCTCAGCTGCCGGCAGCTCGGAGGGGCTCCTCCTCGCGTTCGCCCTCGGCGCGATGCTCGCGGCCCTGGACCACCGCTGGCGCGCCGCGCTCGTCCTCCTGGCCCTGTGCTGCCTGCTGCGCGTCGAGGCGTGGCCGTTCGCGCTCGCCGCCGTGGTGTGGCGCTGGCGCGCGGCGCCGTCCGGCGAGCGCGCGGCGCTCGCGGCCGGCGCAGTCGCCATCCCGGCGCTCTGGTTCGGCCCGGAGTGGCTGGGCTCGGGCGACATCCTGCGCTCGGGCTCGCGGGCGCTGGTCCCAAACCCCGGCCAGCCCGCGCTCGCGGACGTTCCGGCGTGGGCGTCGCTGCGCCAGGCCGCGCCGCTCGCGTTCATCCCGGTCGCGCTCGGGGTGCTCGTGCTGCGCGACCGCCTGGCCCTCATGCCGGCGGCGGTCGGTGCGGTCTGGGTCCTGCTCGTCGCGGTCATGGCGCAGGCGGGCTTCTCGGGGGAGCCGCGCTACGCCCTGCCGGGTGTGGCCCTGATCGGGGTCAGCGGCGCGGTGGGCCTCGCGAGCCTGACGGTGCGGCCGGCGTGGGCGGTCGCGGTGGCCGGCGTGGTGCTCGTGGCGCTCATCCCGCGGATCGACGGGCTCACCCGCGACCGGGCGGCGCTCGCCTACCAGGCCGACCTGCAGGGCGACCTCGCCCGCGCGGTCGCTGCCGCGGGCGGGCCGGAGGCGCTCGCGCGGTGCGGCCGTCCGGTCACCGGCCCGTACCGCGGCACGCTGGTCGCGTGGCACCTCGAGGTCGAGAAGCAGCGCGTGGGATTCCCGCCGGATGAGGGCGAGGTCGTGCTGGCGTCCGCGTTGACGGCCGGAGCGCCGGTCGAACCGCCTGTCGCGGGCCCCGTCGCCGCCGCAACCTGGCGCATCGAGACGCGCTGCGGCCACCGGGAACGCACGAGTTAGGCAACCCGAATACACTGCCGCCCGCTGTGCGCCGTGTCTGCATGCTCACCCTCATGGCCGCCGCGTTCCTCACGGGCTGCGCGGAGGACGAACCCGCCGTCGACAAGGGCCGCGCGCCCACGCCGGTCGAACCCCAGCGCTCGTCGGGCGAATCCGAGCGGATCGCGCTGCACCAGATCGCGTCGGGCTACGTGCGGCCGACCTGGGTCGGCGCGGCTCCGGGCGACGACGCCCTCTACGTCGCCGAACAGACCGGACGGTTCATTCGTCGAGCAGGGAGCCATGACCAGGTGGTCATCGACCTGAGTGCCGAGACGAAGGTGGGTGGCGAGCAGGGACTGATCGGCGTCGCCTTCGCGCCAGACTTCGCACGCAGCGGCCGCCTCGTCCTGCACCACTCCGACCGCGACGGCGACACCCGCATCATCGAGGTGCGCGTCCGCGATCACCGCGCTGACCCGGCATCAGCGCGCGTGCTGCTGACCGAGGACCAGCCCGAGGAGAACCACAACGGCGGAGGCCTCGCCTTCGGCCCCGACGGCCGCCTCTACGTCGGTCTGGGAGACGGCGGCGGGGCGTTCGACCCGGGCAACCGCGCCCAGGACGAGACCAGCCGCCTGGGGAAGATGCTCGCCGCCGACATCGAGGGGCAGGGCGAGCCCGTCTGGGAGACCGTCGCACTCGGCCTGCGCAACCCCTGGCGATTCTCGTTCGATCCTGCCCTCGGCGAGCTGTGGATCGGGGACGTCGGGCAGGACAACATCGAAGAGGTCAACCGGATCTACCCCGAGCCCGACGAGCCGCCCAAGAATCTCGGCTGGCCCGCCCGCGAGGGCGCCACCGTGCTGGACGAGAACCGCCTGGTCGCCGGCGGGGACCTGATCGGCCCCGCCGCGGAGTACACCCACGATGAGGGCGGTTGTTCCGTGGTGGGCGGCGTCGTCTACCGCGGCACCCGGATTCCGGCGCTGCGCGAGCGCTACATCTACGGCGACTTCTGCTCCGGCGCGCTGTGGACGCTGCGGCCGCGTCCCGCGTCCCAGGTCGACCAGGTCGAGCGCGAGGTCGCCCAGGCGCCGCAGCTCACGCACATCGGGACGGACGCCAACGGCGAGCTGGTCCTGGCCACCGGCAGCGGTGAGCTCTACCGCGCCGTGGCCGCGAAGTAGCCTGAGCGTCATGGACGCCGCCGCGGTCGACACCCACCTCGACGCCGTGCTGGGGGCCGAGGACGACGCCCTCCGGGCCGCCGCGGAGCGCGCGCGGTCCGCGGGACTGCCGGAGATCGCCGTCAGCCCGCTGCAGGGCCTGTGGCTGCAGCTGCTCGCGCGGGCGCTCGGCGCCCGCCGCGTCCTCGAGCTCGGCACCCTGGGCGGCTACAGCACGATCTGCCTGGCGCGCGGCGTCGTCGACGGCGGGACCGTCACCACGGTCGAGCTGCGGGCCGAGTACGCCGCCGTCGCGGGGGAGAGCATCGCCGCGGCGGGGCTGACCGAGCGTGTCGAGCAGCGGATCGGCCCGGCGCTCGACGTGCTGCCGACGCTGGCTGGCCCGTTCGACCTCGCCTTCCTCGACGCCGACAAGGCGACGATGGATCAGCAGCTGCGCCTGACGCTCGACCGCATGCGCCCCGGTGGCGTCGTGATCTGCGACAACGTCGTGCGCGACGGGCGGGTCGCCGACCCATCCCAGGAGGACGAGAGCCTGGTGGGCATCCGCGCGGCGCTCACGATCCTGCGCGACGACCCCCGGATCGACGCCACCGCACTGCAGACCGTCGGCCTGAAGGGCCACGACGGCTTCGCCTTCGGCGTGCTCCGAAGCTAGAGCAGGCCCTCGAGGGACGCCGCGGCGTCCTGCGCGAGCTCGAACAGCGGCTGCGGGTACACGCCGATCGCCAGCGTGAGGGCGCCGAAGACCAGGGCCACGAGGACGACCTCCCACGGGACGCGGGCGTCGTCGGCCTCCGGGCTGCCGCCCGCGATCACGGGCGGAGCGCCGGCGACGATGCCCGCGGGACGGGCCTCGTCGGGCTCCGGGCTGGTCGTCATCCACATCACGGCGACGACCTTCAGGTAGTACCCGAGCGAGATCATCGAGCCGATCACGATCATGACGCCGAGCCAGGTGTAGTCACCCTCGACCGACGCCTGGATCAGGCCGAACTTGCCGATGAAGCCCGCGGTGAGCGGGAAGCCGGCCAGGCCGAGCATCGCGAGGGTCAGCGGCCACGCCAGCAGCGGGCGTTCGGCGCCCAGGCCGCGGTACGCGCCCAGGTCGTCGCCGTCGGGCCGTTCCGCCTGCCGGGCGACGATCACGGCGAACGCGGCGAGGTTCATCACGGTGTACGCGGCCAGATAGAAGACGGCCGCCTCGACGCCTGCCTGCGAGGCGACGACGACACCGGCGAGCAGGTACCCCGCCTGGGCGACGCCCGAGTACGCGAGCATCCGCTTGAGCGAGCTCTGGCCCAGCGCGCCGACGTTGCCCACGATGATCGTGATCGCGGCGAGGATGGCGATCGCGGGCTGCCAGACGTCGCTGACTCCGATGAGCGCGACGTCGAAGAGGCGCAGCGTGACGCCGATCGCCGCGGCCTTCGTCGCGACGGCCATAAAAGCGGTGACGGGCGTCGGCGCGCCCTCGTAGACGTCGGGCGTCCACTGGTGGAACGGCGCGACCGACGCCTTGAACGCCAGGCCGATGACCGTCAGGGCGATGCCGGTCAACAGCAGGGCGCTGTCGGCGATGCCGTCGTCGCCGATGGCCTGGGCGATCTCGTTGAAGTTCGTCGAGCCCGCGGCGCCGTAGATGAACGCGGTGCCGAAGAGGAGGGTGGCCGAGCCGACGGAGCCGATGATGAGGTACTTCAGGCCGGACTCCAGCGAGCCTTCGCGGCGCATCTCCGTCGCGCACAGGACGTACAGCGGGATGGAGAGCAGCTCGAGGCCGAGGAAGAGCGAGACGAGGTCCGTCGCGCCGACGAGGACGACCATGCCGGCCAGGGAGGCCAGCAGCAGGGCGTGGTACTCGCCGTGCGCGGATTCTCGCGGCGCGACGTGGCGCCACGAGAGCAGCACCGTCGCGATGCCCGCGACGCAGAAGAGGATGGTCAGACCGAGCGTCAGCTCGTCCAGCCGCATGGCGCCCTCGATGAGGTCGCCGCGCTCGCCCCACTGCCACACCGACAGGCCCAGGGCCGCGCCGATCGCGACGAGGGAGAAGAACGGCACCAGGTGCTCGCGCACGGGGCGCGAGCGGAACAGGCCGAGCAGCAGCACGATGACCGAGCCGCCGATGAGCGCGATGAGCGGCGAGAGGCCGGCCCAGTCGATGTCCGGGCCTTCGATCTTGGCCTGGGCGATCGTCGTGATCACGGGGTCACCTCACTTCCGCCGGCGGCGGGGTCGATCGGCTGGCCCGTGCTGGGGTCGATGGCGATCGCGCCCGGCGTGGACGGGTCGGTCTGCTGGCCGGTCTGCGGGTCGACGTAGATCGGCTCGGCCGGCGCGGCACCCTGGGCCGGCGGCGCGGCGGCGCCGCCGGCGGCGGGGTCGACCGGCTGACCGGTCGCGGGGTCGATGGCGATCGCGCCCGGCGTGGACGGGTCGGTCTGCTGGCCGGTCTGCGGGTCGACGTAGATCGGCTCGGCGCCCCCGCCGCCCGCGGCGGGATCGGCCGGCTGGCCGGTGGCGGGATCGACGGGCGGCGCGGTCTCCTCGACGGCCTCCTCGACCTCTTCGGCCACGCCGTAGTCCCCGACGGGCTCCCCGAGGATCGCCCGGGCGGGCGCGACCACGGCGGCCGTGGCCTTCTCGCCACGCTCGAGTGCGAGCTGCGGGTACAGGCCGAAGGCGACGATCAGCAGGACGACGGGAACGAGGACGACGCCGTCGGCGAGGCGCAGGTCGCGCGTCTCCACATCGGGGCCGACGCGGTTGTGCATCGTCCGGATGAACAGCCGCAGCGCGTAGACCGACGCGAGCACCACGCCGATCGAGGCGATGATCGCGATGGCCATCTGCGTCTTGAAGACGCCGAGCAGGATGAGGAACTCGCCGACGAAGTTCGACGAGCCGGGCATCGCCAGCAGCGCGAACGTCGTGATGACGAAGAAGACGGCGAGGACGGGCGCCTTGAACGCGATCCCGCCCATGTCGCGGATGTCCTCCGAGCCGCCGGCGCGGGCGGCCAGCAGCGCGAGGATGAACATCGCGGGCAGCGTCACGAGGCCGTGGTTGACCGACTGGAGGATCGCGCCCTGCGCGCCCGTGCCCTCGATGGCGAAGATGCCCAGGGTGATGAAGCCGAGCTGCGCGATCGAGGAATAACCAAGGATGAGACGGGCGTTCGTCTGGCTGAACGCCATGACGCTGCCGTAGAGGATCGACACGAGCGCCAGGATCAGCATGAGCTCCTGGAAGTCCGCGGCGGCCTCGGGGAACAGCGGCAGCGAGATGCGCAGGAAGCCGTATGCGGCGACCTTGCTCAGCACGCCGCTGAACAGCGCCAGCGCGGGCAGCGGCATGGCGCTGTACCCGTCGGGCAGCCAGCCGTGCAGCGGGACCGCCGGCATCTTCACCAGGAACGCCGCGGCGAAGAACAGGAAGATCCACTTCTGCGAGCCCTCGGCGAGGCCCGACTCCTGGATGACCGACAGGTCGAAGCTCACCGGGTTGCCCGTGCCCTCGGCGGCGAGGACGCCCGTCGCCACGGCGGCGGTGAGCATGAGCAGCGAGCCGACCAGCGTGTAGATGACGAGCTTCGTCACGGCGGGCACGCGGTCCTTGCCGCCCCACCCGACGGTGAGGAAGAAGAACGGCACGAGCATCAGGTCGAAGAAGACGACGAACAGCGCGAGGTCCTGTGCCAGCAGCGCGCCGAGGACCGCGGTCTCGCCGATCCCGAGCCACAGGTAGAAGGTCCGCGCGTGCTGCCAGTTCGTCAGGTTCGCCCACACCGTCGCGCCGAACCACAGCAGCGCGGTGAGGAGGATGAGGAAGAGGTTCAGCCCGTCGACGCCGAGCTTGTAGTTGATGCCCAGCGCCGCGATCCACTCCTCGTTGGTGAGGTACTGCAGGCCGTCGGCGCCGGTGTCGAAATCTACGACGTAGACGACCGCGTAGGCGAGCGTCAGCAGGGACCCGAGGATCGCCACGCGGCCCGGCAGCTTGCCGGGCAGCAGGGCGCCGAGCAGCGCGAACGCCGCGGGCAGCCAGAGCATGATCGAGAGGTGCAGGGTCACGCGACGAGGAAGTAGAGGGTGACGGCGACGGTGCCGACCGCGAACAGCGCGACGTACGCGCGCAGGAGACCGCTCTGCAGGCCGCGGACGGCGGTGCTCGCGCCCTTGACCAGGCCGGTGGTCCCGCCCGTGAGGACGCCGTTGATGACGATCCGCTCGACCTGCTCGTTGCAGAAGCGGCCGAACCAGGCGGACGGGCGCACGATCAGAACGTCGATGAGCTCATCGAACCACCACTTGTGGAACGAGAGCGAGTACAGCGGGCGGAAGCGTGCGATGAGCATCGGCGGGATGTCCGGCCGGCGGACCCAGAGGTGGTAGGCCAGCGCGATGCCGCTGAGGGCGAGCACGGTGCCGAGCGCCATGCCGACGATGGTCATGGTGTCCGAGGGGTGCAGCTCCTCGAAGTACACGGAGCCCTCGAACGACGGCTCGAGGAACGTGTCGACGGCGTGGGTGACGAACGGGATCTGCAGCGCGCCCGCGATGATCGCCAGGAACGCCAGCACGCCCATCGCGCCCTTCATCTCCGGCGCGCGCTCGGCGATGTGATGCTCGGGGCCCGGGAAGCCGACGTGCGTGTCCTCGGGCTCCCCGTTGGCCGGGTTGACGTGCGCGCCGTGGGCCATGTGGCCGGCCTCGAGCTCACGCGCCTCGGGCACGGGGTCGCCGAGGAAGGCCCGGAAGATCAGCCGGAAGGTGTAGACCGCGGTCATGAACGCGGCGACGTAGCCGACGACCGCCAGGCCGACGTGCCAGCCGTGGCGCGCCTCGACGTAGGCCAGGATCTCGTCCTTGGAGAAGAAGCCGGAGAACGGCGGGACCCCGGCGAGCGCCAGGCCGCCGACGATGAAGCACCCGAAGGTGAACGGCATCGACTTGCGGAAGCCGCCCATCTTGTCGAGGTTCTGCACGTTCGCCATGGCGGCGATGACCGAGCCGGCCGCCATGAACAGCAGAGCCTTGAAGAACGCGTGCGTCATGAGGTGGAACAGGC
>SYBY01000351.1 GCA_005788585.1 Actinomycetota bacterium
CATCAGCTCGTCGCCCCTCTTCATCGACCGCGCGTCGAAGCCCTGCATGAGCATGGCTCCGAACCGCTCGTGGAAGACGTCGGGGCCGAAGTCCTGGGCGTGCGTGCGCAGCGCCGCGTCGTCGAGGGTCAGGCCCTCGAACCGCTCGATCGCGGCGGCCAGCCCGGCCGCCGACGGGTCGTCGTACAGCACGCCCGTCACGCCGTCGAGCACCGAGTCGCGGGCGCCGCCCTCGTTCAGGGCGACGACCGGCATGCCCGCGGCCTGCGCCTCGACCGGCACGATCCCGAAGTCCTCGACGCCAGGGAACAGCAGCGCCCGGCAGGTCGCCAGCAGCTCGTCGGCCTCGGCGTCGGACACGCGGCCCCGCAGCTCGATGTTCGGGTCGCCGCCCGCGGCCTCGCGCACGTGCTCCATGAACCGCCCGTCGCCGGCGACGACCAGGCGCCGTCCCAGCCGCCGGCACGCCTCGACCGCGGTGTCCGGCCGCTTGTACGGGACCAGGCGGCCGAAGACCAGGTAGGGCGCGTCGTCGGCGATCCGCCGCTCGCGCTCGAGGAACCGCCCCACGTCGACCGGCGGGTGGACGACCTGAGCCTCCCGCCCCCACCAGTCGCGCACCCGGCCCGCCACGAACGACGAGTTCGCGGCGATGAGCGTCGGCTGCCTGGCGCCCCGCGCATCGACACGGCGCAGGTACGCGGTCAGGGGCTTGACGATCGCGCGCGCCGCCGGGCCGAGGTCCTCCTGGAGCAGGAACTCGGGGTCCCACGCGTAGCGCATCGGCGTGTGGCAATAACAGACGTGCGGGACCCCCGGCGGCGTGCGGACGTTCTTCGCGCACGCGTGGTTCGAGGAGACGATGAGGTCGAACCCCGAGAGGTCGAACCGCCGGAACGCCGTGTCCATGAGCGGCAGCAGCTTGGGGTAGTGCGACGTCGCGCCCGGGATCCTCTGGATGAAGCTCGGGTGCACCGGGCGGCCCGTGATGTCCGCGCCGAACGGCGCGGGGTCGTAGACGCTGCAGAAGATCTCGGCGTGCGGGACGAGGCGCAGGATCGCCTCGATGACCTTCTCCGAGCCGCCGGGGACGGATAACCACTCGTGGGTGAGCGCGACCCGCGGGTAACGCTCGCGCAGCTCGTCGACGAGAGGGTCCGGCACCCGCAGGACGCTACTCGGCGGCCCGGAGGACCGCGAGGAACGTGCGGGCGAGGATCTTCCAGTCCAGCCCGAGGGACCAGTGCTCGATGTAGAAGTTGTCGAGCTCGACGCGGTCGGCGAGCGACGTCTGGCCGCGCAGGCCGTGGATCTGCGCCCAGCCGGTCATGCCGGACTTCACGCGATGACGGTCCTCGTAGCGGCGCATGTCGGCGCTGAACAGCTCGACGAACTCGGGACGCTCCGGGCGCGGGCCGACGAGGCTCATCTCGCCGCACAGCACGTTGATCAGCTGCGGCAGCTCGTCGAGCGAGGTCCGGCGCAGCAGCCGGCCGACCCGCGTGCGCCGGTCGACGCCCTCCACGCCACCCGGCGCCTCGCCGACCTCCGGCTGGAAGCCGCGCGGCCTCGGCCCGTCCTCGATCATCGTGCGGAACTTCAGGAGGTCGAAGCTGCGGCCGTCGCGACCCACACGCCGCTGGCGGAAGAGCACCGGGCCCGGCGAGCTGCGCTTCACCGCGACGGCGATGAGGACGAGCGCAGGCAGCAGCGCGAAGAGCAGGACCGCGGCGAGCATCCGGTCCTGCGCGTGCTTGACCGTGAACTGCCAGCCGCGCGGGTCGGTCCGCCGCAGGCCGAGCAGCGGCAGGCCGCCGACGGGGTCGTAGATGACGCGGTCGTTCATCGACTCGAACATCCGCGGGACGAGCGAGACCTGCAGGCCGAGCCCCTCGGCGCGCCGGATGGTCGCGAGCAGCTCCTGGTCGGGCGCACTCGAGAACGCGAGCAGCAGGTTGCGTGCGCCGGTGAGCTCCACGACCGCCGCGAGGTCCGCCGGGTCACCGAGGACCGGCGCCGGGCGACCGCCGACGTCGCCCTGCGCGGGCGGGTTGGCGTCGAGGAACCCGACGGGCACCAGGCCGTACTCGGGAGCCGCGGCGAGCCGGCGCGCGACCTGGGCGCCGACGACGCCGGCGCCGACGATGAGCGTGGGCCGGGCCGACCGGCCGCTGGTGCGTGCCCAGCGCTCGAGCAGCGAGACGGACGCGCGCCCGACACCGACGAGCAGCAGCGCGACGCCGTAGGCCTTCACCATCACGCCCGCCTCGAGTGGGCCGTTGCGCAGCGTGTCGAGGACCACCATGCCCATCGCGGCGACCGAGATGGCGCCGGCGACCGGGCCGACCGTGTCGAGGAACAGCGAGCGCAGGCGGCGCTCGTAGGTGTGGCGCACCGCGAGCCCCGCGATCGCCATCGGCGGGAAGAGCAGCAGCGGCAGCGTGTCCGCGCCGGCAGCCTGGCCGCTCCACACGAGCGCCAGCAGCGACGCGACGACGAGCGCGAGCGCGTCGAGCCCGATGCGCAGGACCTGGATGCCCTTGCCCTCGACGAACGCGCTGAGCCTGCCCGCGGGCAGGACGACGAACCGCCCGGGCGTCGATGGCGTTCGGGGGATGCGTCGGCGGAGGGCCGCGGCGGCGCCCGCGGGCCTGCTGGTCAGTTCGGTATCGGACAACGTTCTGGCCGTGCGCGGGGCGGAGTGGCGACACCGCGACGTCGGGATTCACCAGATATGGGGAGCCACACGGTACCGGGTATGCAGGACCTTCGCGAACTGCGGGTGTGGATCTGCACACACGCTTTCATGGTCAACTGCGGCCAAGTAGTCGGTCTATCCCGTGCCCACCGCGCGTCGGCGCGACAGGAGCTCCGCGCCGAGCTGCCCGAGGTCCACCGTCTCCCCGCGCTCGGCGGTGCGCAGCGCGGCGGCGGCGACCTCGTCGCGGCGGTCCAGCCGCACGGCTCGCCGGAGCAGCACGACGGCCCGCGCGTCGTCGCCGCGCGCCGATGCGATCGACCCCCGCTGGAGCGTGGCGTAGGCCGAGTCGGGGTGGCGGACGAGGGCCGCCGCGAAGTACCGGTCGGCGACCCCCAGTGTCCCTCGCCGCACCGCGATCGTCCCGCCCGTCAGGTACGGACCGGCGTCCAGCGGGTTCAGGCGCGCCGCGCGATCGACCCGCTCGAATGCCCCCAGCGGGTCGGCAGGCCAGGTCCGGCCCGCCTCGACAGCCTCGCGCTCGGACGCCCACGGCGCCCAGAAGGATGCACCCGCCATGCCCGCGAGGACGACGATCGCCGTGGCCCCGGCCGTCGCCCACCGTGGCTCGCGGGCCGGCACTCGCGCCGGCACCAGGGACAGCGCCAGACCCAGCAGCGCGAACGCGGGCAGCGCGATCGGCGGGAACTCCCAGAACCAGTCCCCCGCGCCGTGCGCGAGCCAGCTCCCGAACCCGAACGCCGCACCGAGCGCGACCGCGGCGCCCAACTCCCCCGCGTCGCGCACCGCGCGCACGATCGCCCACCCGGACGCCCCGAGCCACGCGAGCATCAGCACGAGACCCGCGAGCCCGAGCTGCGCGAGCGTCCCCAGCGGCCACGAGTGCGCGTAGCGCGGCGACTCGCGCGCGGAGCCCAGCCGCAGGTACGCGGCCTGATAGTTGTCGGCGCCGATCCCGCGCACCGGGTGCTCGGCGAAGGTGTCGAGCGCCACCCGGTAGAAGTCCGACCGGTTCGACCCCAGCTCGCCGAGCCGGCTCTCGCTCGATCCCCGGGACGACTCGTAGCCGGCGGTGAACGAGCTCCAGGCATCGCTCGCCCGCGTCACGGGGTTGCCGGCCACCGCGAGTGCCGCGACGGCGGCCAGGACGCCGCCGGCCACCACCGCACGCGTCCACACCGTGCGGGCGCGCGCCGCCGTGTCCGGTCCCAGCCAGCCTTCGCGCACGGCGCGGCGGCCAAGCACGATGCCGCACGCCACCGCGACCGCCACCGCCACCGACGCGAGCAGCGCCGCCCGCAGCGCCTCGTCGACGGCCGCCTGCTCGCCGGCACCTGCCCGCATTTCATGTTCTCTCCTGGCCCTCATCGCCATGGAGCCCTTGCCAAATTGTTTCCGAAACAGTCTGTTTCGAGTTCCTTTGTGCCCCCTGAGGCACCTCCAGCCATGCCAGCAGCGCCTGAGCCATTGCCCATTCCTGATCCAGTTGTTCCTGCAGTTCCCCTGCAGACGATCCTGGATCCACATTCAAGGTGGTGCTGCTATTTGCGATCTATACGGGTGCGGTCGCGCCGTTTGCCGTTTCCGGACAGATCATTGGAAGGACGATGGA
>SYBY01000352.1 GCA_005788585.1 Actinomycetota bacterium
ATGCCCTTCTCCGCGCCAAGCGCGGTCATCGCGTCAAGGATCTCGCGAGACATGTGGCTACTCCTCGATCAGGTTGGAACGCTGGATGTCGGCGTACGGGATCGTCACGACCCCGTTCTCTGCGGCGATCGTCACCTCCCGGTCGTCGGCACCGACGAGCTCGCCGGTGAAGCTGCGGTGTCCGTCCGCGGCATCCCGCGTGCGTACGCGCGCGTGACGTCCGAGGAACCGGCGGAAGTGCTGCGGCTTGGTGAGCGGCCGGCGCGTCCCGGGCGACGAGACCTCGAGCGCGTACCGCTCGCGGACCTCGGGCAAGAGGTGCGTGACGCGCTCGCAGATGTCGAGCGTCACGCCATCGGGATGGTCGATGAACAGGCGGACCGTGTGGCCGCCGAGCACCTCCGCAAGCAGCACCTCGACGTCAGGTGCCTGCTCTGCCAGGCGCGCCTCGATCTGCTCTTGGACGTTCATCAACCCTCCTCGGAAATAGAAAAAAGTGGGCGGGCGCCCACTTTCGGTCCTGCGTACTGCACGAAAGCTGTGCTGCGAGGATAGCACCGTGGTCAGTTCTGAACGACCGCCTGCAAGCGCTGTCGTGCAGGCCTATCTCGCGGGGATCACGTGGTCCGACGGCGCGCTGCGGACCCTCTCGGCCGACCACTGGGGGCTGTCCGTCGAGGCCGCCGGATGGCCGCTCGACATCGGCCTGGCAGTGCGCCACGGCGTGCTCCGCGCCCAGGCCGAGGCGCTGCGTTCCGGGGTCGTCGACGCGCATGAGCTGCTGCACCGCAATCGCCGCCTGCGCCTCGTGCGGTACACCCATGCCGCCGACGGCACCGTGTGGGTGGAGGCCGACCTCCCCCAGGAGTCGGTCACGGCGCCGCTGGTCGATCGGCTGCTCGGCGGGCTCGTCGCAGCCGCCGTGGTCCTCCGCGAGCGCGCGGTGGATCTCGACGTGCTGCGCTGAGCTCGGACGACCTGTGGCGGTCAGGCCGCGCGCCGCCGCGCGCGGTCCCGGTACTTCGCGTAGTCCCCACGGTCGGGCCGCAGCTGGCACGCCAGGGCGAGCGGGTGCCGCGCCTCCTGGTGGCGGCCCAGCTGCTGCAGCGACCGGCCGAGGCAGAAGAGCGCGAAGTCGTCCGTCGGGCGATGCTCGACGATGGCTTCGAACTCCGCCGCCGCAGCTTCGTACCGCTGCGCCTGAAAGTACGCGCGGCCGAGCGCCTCACGGATGGAATCCTTGTCGGGTTCGAGGTCCCGGGCCCGAGCGAGCGGCACGGTGGCGGCGTGGAAGTCGCCGTCCTCGAGCAGCCGCGAACCGGCCTGGAACAGCTCATAGACGTCGTTCTGCTCCATACCCATCAGTCTACGGAGGCTGTCGAGCGCTCCGAGACGGTCATCCGGGCGGCAGCGCCCACCAGGCCTTCAGCCGCCCGAAGGGCCCGCCGCGCGCGCCGAGGACGCGGCGCAGTCCCGCCCGCTCACGCGGACCGGGCGCGCCGGTGCCGTCCCCGTACCGCGCACGCTCGAGCGCCCGGATGTACGGCTCGGCCGCCGAGCCCGCGAAGCGCCGGCCGAGCGCGCCCAGGGTCGTATCCGCCGGCAACGGGTGGCCGACCCGTCGCATCGCGCGATCCAGGTCGCCGAGGGCCATCTCGACGGGCGCGCGCTGCCGGGCGCGACGGCGCCGTCCCACCAGCAGTGCCGCCACGGCGCCACCGAGCAGGCCCAGGCCGCCGAGCACGAACACCCACCGCGGCACCGTGGCGCCGTCCGTCCCGGGATCCTCCGCCGGCGTGGGACCGACGGGCTCGGGCTCGAGGTCGCGCTGCTGGGACGGGCCGGGGTCGGCGGGCGTGTCGCGCGGCAGCGCCGGCGGCGCGGCCAGGTCGCGCGACCGCGCGGGCGCTTCGGAGGGCGTCGGATCGAATGCGACCCAGCCCGACCCGGGGATGTACACCTCGACCCACGAGTGCGCGTCGGTGTCGCGGACGACGTACTCCTGACGCTCACGATCGAGTGCGCCGGGCGAGAAGCCGGTGGCCACACGCGCGGGCACGCCGCCCATCCGCAGCAGCAGCGCCATCGCGCCGCTGAACTGCTGGCAGTAGCCGGCGCGGTCGACGAAGAGGAACGCGTCGAGCGGGACCTGCCGCTCCGGCGGGATCTCGCTGTAGGTGAACCCGCTGTCGAGGTGACGCTCGACGGCGCGGATGTACTCGTACGGGGTGTCGGCCCCGGCCCGCAGCCGCTGGGCGAGCGCGAACGTCCGCCCGTACGCCGAGCGATCGATCGCGGCCTCGGCATCCTGGGCGGCCACCACGCGGCCGTCGACCGTGGCGAGGGTCGGCTGGTCGGACCCGAACGGCGAGAAGCGGATCTCCGGGCGCTGGCGGCCGCGCTCCTCCGGCGGCAGTTCGACGGCGAGCTCGTCGGCGACGAACGCGGGATAGAACGTGCCCGACGCGGCCAGCGCGCGCGTGCTCGGCCGCGGCACGTAGACCTGCGCCTCGTAGGTGTGACCGCTGCGCAACGGCCGGTCCTCGACGCGGAACTCCCCGGGTCCGGAGACCACGGGCTGCCGTGGGCTCTTCGAGATCGAGAGCACGGTCCCCGCGCCGAGGAACTCCTCGGTCGACATCGCGCGCACCGTGAACCGCAGCCGCGAGATCCAGTCCGGGCGATCGCGGTTGATCTCCGTCTGCAGGCCCGGGCGATCGGCATCGGAGTCCCGTTCCCACCGCAGGCCGTTGAACACCGTCAGCGCGGTCGCCTTCCAGTAGGTCCCCCGCGGCGCGCGGACCCGCAGCACCTCGCTGCCGTCACGCGGCCAGTCGATCGGTCCGTACTCGTGGTCCCACGCGAAGCGCGACCCGTCCTCGGGCGTCAGCGACTGGGCGATCTCCTCGTAGTCGATGAAGGGTTCCTCCGCGTCGAACGCGGGCGCCACGACGATGGCGGCGACCGTGGCGACCGCGACGAGCCCCGCGGCGACCGGGGCCGCGCGGCGCGGCACGCGCTCGAGCCCCAGGAACGCGACGAGCAGGACGGCGAGCACCGCGCCGGAGACGAGTGGCGCATCACCCGGAACCTGGACCGCCGGCACCGCCGACACCGCCGCAAGCGCCACCGCGGCCGCGACCGGGAAGCCGAGCCGGCCGCGCGACCGCGGCCAGAAGGCGAGCATCGCGGCGAGCGCCAGCAGGATCGGGGCGCCGAGCATGAGCACGGCGCGGACCCACTCGTCCTCGCCGCTGTACGGCACCGTGACCCCGGGTGACGTCTCGGCGCCCTGGGCCAGTCCGGACGCGAGGTGGTCCCACCCGCCGGGGACGAGGAACCGCAGCGGGACGCCGGAGGCCAGCAGGGCCGACGCGGCGAAGACGACGAGCAACCCGGCCGCGGCGGCGAGACGTCCCGCGCGAGGCAGGCGCCCCAGCAACGTCACCGCGACGCCGGCTGCGGCGGCGAAGAGGGCGAAGAGGACGAGCGCCCACCCGCCGGCGGGGATGACCATCCCTCCCCACCCGATCGCGCCCACGAGCGCGAGGAGCGTGAAGGCCACGAGCCGCGCCGGGACGCGCGGCAGCAACGGTCCGCTGGCCGGTGCACGGCGGACGGGCGCGGGGGCCATGGCGCTCATGACGCCACGCCCGCGGCAATCCGGCGCGCGGCGCGCCCGGATGCGTAGCCATGACATCCCGCGACGCTGAACGAGGCGCGGCGGCCGGGCAGGGCGCCGGGCACGACGAGGACCGGCGACGCGCCCGCGTACCGCAGCGCGGCGGGCGGGCGGTCGCGCCGCCGCGCGCTGACGAGGATCACGCCACCGCGGCGGCCCGCGACGTCGGTGAGTGCAGGGGCCGACCGCTCGTGGACCATCGCGAGCCGTGCGTGCAGGCCCGGCCAGCTGCCGAGCGACGGTTCGATGGCGACCGCACGCCGGCTGTCGGGCAGCAGCAGCCAGCAGCCACCCTCACCCGCGAGGTGGACGGCCAGCGACGCCGCGGCACGGACGGCCGCGTCGAGATCCTCGAGCGTCGCGGGGTTCTGCGGGTCGAGCGCGATGAGCGGGCGGCCGTCCCCGTCGGGTACGAAGCGCCGCTCCATCGGCTCGGCGCCGCGCGCGACCGCCGGCCAGTACACGCGCGAGGCCGGCGTCCCCTCGCGCAGCGCGCCGACCCCGTCGAGCTCCGTCGCGGCGAGACCGGTCAGCCGGCCGTGCGCCCGGCGCCCCGTCTCCTCGCCGCCGGGCGTCGCGAGCACGGGTTCGATGCGCGGGAGCACGAGCAGCTCGGCCGCGTCGCCGCCGGAGACGGCACGTCCGCACAGGCCGAGCGGATCGACGACGGTCACCCGCGACGGCGCGAGACGCTGCGGACCGCGGCGGTCGAAGCGCGCGCGTGCGTCGATACGGACCCCGCGGCCGCCGGCGCGCAGCTCCACCGGCTGGCGCACCAGCGCGTCAGCCACCTCCCCGCCGGGGAACGGCAGACCGTCCGCGCGGACCTCGATCCGGACCGGGACCTCCTCCCCCTCCTGAACCCGCCGCGAGCTGAGCGTGCGCGTCACGCGCGTGCGACGCGCGGCGAGCAGGACCCACGCGGCGGACAGCAGCGGGAGCAGCACGAGGGCGGCGGCGGCGACCCACAGGGGCTCGGCGTCGAAGCCCCAGGCCGCGAGCCCGAGCGCGACACCCAGCCCGGCCGCCGAGAAGGCGCCGCGGAGGCTGGACGGCCGGCCGCCGGGCATCACCGGGCGGGAGTCGCGGCGATCGCGTCGGCGACGATGGCAGAGGCGTCCTGGTCGATGGTGTCGGGTGCCAGCACGAGCCGATGCGAGAGAACCGCGGGCGCCAGGGCCTGCACGTCGTCGGGCAGCGCATGGTCGCGCCCGGCGAGCAGCGCGCGGGCCTTCGCGGCCCGCAACAGCAGCAGCCCCGAGCGCGGCGATGCTCCGAGCTCGACCCGGCGATCGTCGCGCGTGCGCCGCAGGAGCGCCACGACGTAGTCGCGCAGCGCGGCGCTCGCCCTCACGCGGGACGCTGCCTGCTGTGCCTCCAGCAATGCGGCGGCGTCAGCGACGGGCCGGAGCGCGTCGACGCGGTCACCCATCTCGTGGCGGTGCAGCATGTTGGCCTCGCCCTCCGCGCTGGGGTAGCCGAGCGACAGGCGGATCATGAAGCGATCGACCTGCGCCTCCGGCAGCGGGTACGTCCCCTCGTACTCGACAGGATTCTGCGTGGCGATCACGAGAAACGGGCGCGCGAGCTCGTGCGTGTGGATGTCGACCGTGACCCGCCGCTCCTGCATGCACTCCAGCAGGCCCGACTGCGTCTTCGGCGACGCGCGGTTGACCTCGTCGACGAGGACGACGTTCGAGAAGATCGGCCCGGGACGGAACTCGAAGCGGTCCTCGCGCTGGTTGAAGATGTTCGTGCCGACCACGTCGGCCGGCAGGAGGTCGGCGGTGCACTGGACGCGGGCGAACTCGAGGTCGAGCGACTGCGCCAGCGCCCGCGCGAGGGTCGTCTTGCCCACGCCGGGAAGATCCTCGATGAGGATGTGCCCCTCGGCGAACAGCGCGACGACGAGGTCGTCGATGACGTCGTCGCGGACCTCGACGGCCTGACGCAGGTTCGCGGCGACGGCGCGACCGAGCGCGACCGCGGAGGCGACCTCCGCCCCGGCCACGTGCTGCGCGGCGTCGGCAGGCTCCACTAGGCGCGTCCCTCCGGAGCGACCGTGGGCGCGGAGCGCAGCGCGACGGCCTCTTCCAGGTTGGCGCGCGCGACCTCGTCCTTCGGCGCGCGCGGCACGTGGCGCTCACCGCCGGCGGTGACGATGGTGACCTCGTTGGCGTCGACGTCGAATCCGATGTCGGTGCGGCCGATGTCGTTGACGACGATGGCGTCCACTCCCTTGCGTACGAGCTTGTCCCGTCCGTAGGCCAACGCGCCGTCGCCGTGCTCGG
>SYBY01000353.1 GCA_005788585.1 Actinomycetota bacterium
ACCGACGCCTCGAACGTGATGCTGGAGGCGTCGCGCGCGGCGCTGACGCTGGCCGAGGAGGCGCGGCTCGAGCGCGAGCAGCGCGATGCGGCGGCCGCCAACGGCTCGACCCCGGGCACCCCGGCCGCACCCGCGGCCCGCTGATCTCGATCCGAGACGCCGTAACTCGGCACCGCCGGGCCGGTTGAGCAGGCATCAGCCAAGCGACCTCCCCAGGAGGAACCCCATGTCGGCCACCCTTCCCCGCCGCATGCTCCCCGCGCTCGTGACGACGATCGCGCTCGCGCTCCCCGCCATCGCGTCCGCCGGGATCTCCGTCCCGCTGCCCCCGCCTTCCCTGAAGGCGACGGCGAGCGAGCCCGTTCAGGGCCGCGTCGTCCCGGCCACGGACGTTAACGGCAAGCTCGTGCTCTGCCGCGAGGACGAGGAGGCGCAGATGTCGATCTGCATCCCCTGGCCCCAGGGCTAGGGCTGCAGCGGATCCACGTCGCCGGTCGCGGGCGGCTCGGCGAACTCGTCGGCCGACCCCGCGCCGGTGTCCGGCGTCGTCGCCGTCCCGTCGGCGGCGTCGGGCAGCGGCGACGTGCTCGTGTCGTCCGGCACGGTCTGCGTCGCGTCCGGCTGCGTCGGCGCGATCGCCAGCGGGTCCTGCTGCGGGGTCAGCGGCGTCCCGGTCGCAGTCGGTGACCCCGCGGGCGGTGCCTCGAACGCGGCGGCCTGCGTCGCGAGGTCCTTCGTCTTCGTCCCGCGCGGGTCGAGCGCCAGCGCGCGCTCGCTCGCGAGCGTGAACCCGGCGCGGTCGGCCTGGGCCCGGGCGACCTCGGCGAGCACGACCCACGCGGCGCTGTTCTCGGGCGTGCGGTCGACCGCTTCGAGGGCGAACTGACGGGCCTGCGCGAACCGGCCGCGGCGGATCGCGACCGTCGCCTCGGCGATGGGTCCCTGCGCCGACAGCGGGTCCAGCTGCGAGGCCACCGCTGCGTCCAGCGCGGCGGCCTGCTGCCGGTCCTCCGTCGACTCGGCGGGGAGCGTGAGCGCGTTGCGGGCCTTGAGCTCCGCGCGCGCGGGCAGGGCGATCGAGAGCGCGAGCGCGGCCAGCGCCAGCACACCGGCGACCAGCGCCAGCACGCGCGCGGGCTCGCCGGGGTCGGTGAGGCCGCGCGCCCGGCGGCGGCGCAGGAGGTCCGGGTCGGGCGCGAGTGCCGCGACGGTCGCCAGCATGAGCAGCGCGGGGACGGTGACGCCGGGCGCCAGCAAGGTCGTCTGCCATGCGCCCGCGAAGACCCACGCCGCGCCGCCTGCGGCCATCGCGCCCGCCAGCGTGCGTTCCCGCCCGTCCGGCAGCGCGCGCACGCGCAGGATCGCGCCGATCATGAGCAGCAGCAAGGCCCCCGAGGCCAGCAGCGTGCCGATCACGCCGCCCTCGGCGAGCAGCGTCATCGGCTGGCTGCGCGCGGTCGCAGCCGGGAACGGCGCGTCGCGGAAGCGCAGGTGCTCGTTGGCGAACGAGCCCATGCCGAAGCCCTCGACCGGCTTGTCGCTGAACATGCCCGCCGCCTCCTGCCAGAGGTCCCAGCGGCGATCGGCGTTCGGCGTGCCGAAGCGGTCGGGCTGCGCGAGCTCGGCGGGCGGGTCGTCGATGACGTCGTCGCGCAGCCGCTCGAGCGCGCCCCGCACGCCGCCGTCGGACATCGCCGCGAGGACGATGACGACCACCGCGGCCACGGCGGCGGCGACCATCGCGATGCGGCGACCCAGCGGGTTCGGCGTGCTGCGCGGCGCGGTCTCGCGGCGCTCGAGCAGCAGCAGCGCCCAGCCGATGGCCAGCACCGCGATCAGGCCGGCGATCAGCACCCCGCCCAGGACGAGCCCGTCGTCGACGCGGACGTCCTCGGCGATCCCGTTCTCGCCGAGGCCGCTGCGCGTGATCGCCAGCGCGTACGCGGGGGCGGCGGCGAGGAACGCAGCGGAGAACCAGCCGACCATGCCCGTGCCGCGCCGGCGCAGCCAGGCGAAGATCACGATGCCGATGAGCAGGGCCACGACGGCGCCGCGCGAGGCCGCGAGAGCGAGCGTCACGAGCTGGAGCCACAGCGCGGTGGCACCGGCCAGCCGGGCGGCCGCCCCGCGCGTCATGTCCGTGCAGACGGCCAGCGCCAGCGGCCCGCCGATCGCGCACAGCAGCCCCAGCGCGGCGGGGTTCGCGAGCGGGCCGGCCAGGCGCGCGGCCGAGACGCCCTCGTCGAAGACGGCCGGCAGGACCCGTCCGGCGAGCGCGCAGAACGCGGTGAAGGTGATCGCCCCGAGGAGGCCGACGCCCATCCGCTCGCCCGCGCGCGCCGACGACGCTCCGCAGGTGAAGGCCAGGAGCACCACGAGCGTGTAGGCCAGCGCGCGGTTGATCCACAGCCAGGACTCACCGGGCGCGACGCTCCACAGCAGCGAGATGCCCGACCAGACCGCCAGGAGACCCAGCAGCCCCAGCCCCACCCAGGCGACCCGCGGCGCGTGCGGCGCGATCGTCTCGGTCAGGAGCCAGGCGACGGCGACGCCGAGCGCAACGGTGACGATCGCGAGTTCCGTGGTGCGCGCGGCGTCCAGTCCGAAGAGGTCGATCCCGAGCATCGCGACCGCGGCGAGCGCCACGAGGACGACCACGAGCGGCATGCCCGGCTGACGCGGGGTACCGGCGGGAAGGGCCGACGAGGTGATCGTCGGCGGCGACGAGGGACTGGAGACGGCCATCAGAAAGGTGGTCGGCGACCGTGAACGACCGGGCCGCGACTCGGCCGATGCTACCGTCCGGCTTCGCCATGCTGACGCGCC
>SYBY01000354.1 GCA_005788585.1 Actinomycetota bacterium
GGGCTGGCCCCACGGCGGGGTCGGCGCGAACCTCGCCGCGCTCATCCAGGAGCAGGCGTTCGACTGGCTCGACGCGCCGATCGGCCGCGTCACCGGCGCGGACGTCCCGATGCCGTACTCCAAGCCGCTCGAGCAGATCGCCTTCCCGCACGAACCGCAGGTCATCGAGGCCGTGCGGGCGCTGTTCGCCTCCGAGTGACCGCGCGGGTCCACGCCGTCGACGCCCTGCGCGGCGTCGCGCTGTTCGGCATCTGCATGGTCAACGCGTGGTTCTACGCCGACCCGCTCGGGATCAGCGGCGCGGCGAGCGCGGTGATCGACACGACCGCGGGCGACGTCACGCGGTTCGTCATCGGGCTGCTGTTCGAGGGGAAGTTCTACCCGCTGTTCGCGTTCCTCTTCGGCTACAGCTTTGCGCTCATGGGCGACGCGTCCGAACGGGCGGGCGCCGACCCGGCGACGCGGATGAAGCGGCGGCTCTGGGGCCTGTTCGTCATCGGCCTCGTCCACGGACTCGTGCTGTGGCCCGGCGACATCCTCACGACGTACGCGATCCTCGGGTTCGTCCTGCTGACGTGGTGGCCGCGCCGGCCCGTCGTCGCCGCGGCGACGCTCATCGGCATCTCGACGCTGATGTGGTTCGTGCTCGGCGCGCTCTGGGAGAGCGTCGAGCTCGGCGAGGACGCCGCGCTCACCCTCGCCAACTACCAGGGAACCCCGGGGACGGTGCTGGCCGAGCACGCCGGGACCTACCTCGGCATCGGGCTGACCGTGCTCATCGGCCAGGGGCCGACCGCGCTGGCGATGATGCTGCTCGGGCTGTACGCCGCCGACCACGACCTGCTCTCCGACCCCGCCGACCACGCGCCGCTGCTGCGCCGCCTGGTGCGGGTCGGCCTGCCGATCGGCCTGGCCGGGTCGCTCGTTTATGCCGTGCTCATGCAGACCGACGGCGGGGCCGGCGCCGACGCGCTGGCGTTCGGCCTCCTCGCGCTGACCGGGCCGATCCTGACCGGCGCGTACATCGCGTTGCTGCTGCGCTGGTTCGCCCGGCCGGGCGCCGGGGCGACGGCGCTCGGCTGGCTCGCGCCGGCCGGCCGGATGGCGCTGACGAACTACGTCGGGCAGTCGCTGGTGCTCGCCGTGGTGTTCACGGCCTACGGGTTCGCGCTCGCCGGCGAGCTGTCCGCCCCCGCGGTGGCCGGTGTCGTGTGCGCGATCTTCCTCGTCGAGCTGCTGCTCAGCCGGTGGTGGCTGCGGCGGTTCGCGTTCGGTCCGCTGGAGTGGCTGCTGCGTGCGTGGACGCGGCGGGAGCGACCGCCCTGGCGCTGGACGGTCACGTAGCGGCAGCGAGCGCCGCCGCGAACCCTGCGACCGTGCCGCTGCCGCCCCACGCGGCGACCATGCGCTCCAGCTCCAGCGGCCCGTCGACCTGCATGCGCCCAGCCGCCATCGCATCGCCGAGGCTCATCTCTCCGAGCTGCCAGCGCACGAGCGTCTCGGCGTTGGCCCGCACGACGATGTCGTCGCGATCGGTCGGCGGCCGGCGGCACACCTCCACGTGCGGGGTCTCCAGCAGCAGCCAGTAGCTCTCCCGCTCGGGGGAGGTGACGTCGAAGCGCACGACGGTCCGCTCGTCGGGAAGGGTCGAGCGGTCCAGCTTGCGGCTCAGCCCCCACATGACTTTCGTCGCGTCGAAGTGCTCGGGCGACAGCTCGATCCAGCGCTCGCCCCACGAGCCCAGGGCGGCGCAGACCGGCGCGAGCTCGTAGCCCGCCTCCGTCAGGCCGTAGACGACACGGCCGCTGTCGGACTCCCGGCGCTCGACGACCCCGTGATGCTCGAGGAGCCGCAGGCGCTGGGTGAGCAGCGTGCGCGAGATCCCGGGCGCGCCTTCGCGCAGCTCGGAGAAGGTCTCGCAGCCGAGGAGCAGGTTGCGCACGATGAGAGGTGTCCACCGGGTCGCGATGATCTCGGCCGCCCGGGACAGGGGGCAGTAGTCGCGGTAGCCGTCCATGCGTCCATGGTCACCCGCTCACGCGCGCAAGGCAAGTCCACGTTCTGGACTGGATGGAGCCCGGAGCAGCGCGGACCATGCCCCGGTCAACGATCAGGAGGCACACCGTGTCCACCGCCACCACCACCCCGCCCGCCGTCGTCGCCCTGAAGGACCAGCACCGCGCGACGTGGGCCGACGGCAACTACGCCGCCGTCGCCGAGCACATCATCGACGCGCCCGCGGCCGCGATCACCGGCCACGTCGACGTCCGGGGCCGCGACCTGCTCGACGTCGCCACCGGCACCGGCAATCTCGCGCTGGCCGCCGCGCGCGCGGGCGCCCGGGTCAGCGGCCTCGACCTCGTTCCCGAGCTCCTCGACGTCGCTCGTGCACGAGCGCGCGCGGACGGCCTGAAGGTCGCCTGGGCCACCGGGGACGCCGAGGCGCTCCCCTACGACGACGCGCAGTTCGACGTCGTCACCTCCGTGTTCGGCGTGCAGTTCGCGCCGCGCGCGGAGATCGTCGCGTCCGAGCTGCGCCGCGTCTGCCGCCCGGGCGGCCGCATCGCGCTCGTGAACTGGACGGCCGACGGCCTCATCGGCCGGCTCTTCAGCGTCATGGGCCGGTATATGCCGAAGCCGCCGGAGTTCGTCACCCCGCCGCCGCGCTGGGGCGACGAGGCGTTCCTGCGCGAGCTGTTCGCCGGAGACGAGGTCCAGATCACCCGCGGCGCGAACCCGTTCCGGTTCCCCGACCTCGAGTCGTACATGACGTTCTTCGAGGAGAACTACGGGCCGACGAAGCGCGCCAAGGAGCGCCTGACGGCCGAGGGCCGCTGGGACGACCTGCGCGCAGAGCTCGCCGAGCTCTACACCGAGCTGAACCAGGCGACGGACGGGACGCTGCACATCGACAGCGAGTTCTTCCTCGTCGCGGTGTCACCGGCCGGCTGAGCCGGCCCCTGCACGGCGGCGGGGCAGGATCGCGTCCCGCCGCCGCCAGCAGCTGGATGTGGCGGCTCCAGGCCGAGAACAGCGACCCGAGGATCGCGCGCACGACGGCGGCTACGCGCTCGGTGCGCATGTCCCCGCCTCGGCGTCGCCGCGCAGCCGCGCGTCCAGCCACCGCACGGTGCCCGGGATGGCCACGAGGAAACCGAGCGCGTGCTCGGTGCCCCGCAACGGCCGCCAGCGCACGGTCGCACCAAGCGCGCAGTAGCGGTCCTTCGCCTCCTCGGCCTGCTTGAACGGCAGCCCCTGGTCGGCACGCGAGTGGTAGAGGTACAGCGGCATCGGAGGCCGGCGCTGCGCGGCCCGGTTCTCGGCGAAGCGCCGCTGCCAGACGGGGTCGGTCAGCGGGCTGCGCACCGTGAGGCTCGACAGCCGGCTGAACGCCCGGCGGCTGGTGACGATGTCGAGCAGGCAGTCGCGGCGCACCTCCTCGAGCGCGGCGCGGCCCCGGGGCGTGAGCATGCCGTCCAGCTCGATCTCGGGGTACGCGGCCTCGTAGGACACGGCCACCGCGCTGAAGAGCTGTGAGAACCAGCCGCCGTCGAGGAAGCGGGCGATCGCGTTGAAGTCTGCC
The DNA here is from genome assembly GCA_005788585.1 of Actinomycetota bacterium. The sequence goes on from SYBY01000354.1 coordinate 3,584, forward strand.
GGCAGCCCGCCGGCCGCCACGCCCGCGAGCGGCACATCCGGCGCGTAGGACGGCTGCAGCTCGGCCGTGAACATCGCAGCGTGCCCGCCCTGGGAATAGCCCGACACTGCCGCGCGTGCGTCCGGGTCGATCCCAGCCTCCGGGAGCCGGCGCGCCGCGCGCATGACGTCGAGCACCGCGTGGGCCTCCGAGGCACCGACGACGTAGCGATGTTCCCCTGGCGTGCCGAGGCCTTCGTAGTCGGTGAGCGCCAGCGCGTACCCGCGCTGGAGGAGCGGCAGCATCAGCGGGGTCTCGGACGACGCGCTGCTCGGCAGCGTCCGCGACGGCGCGCAGCGGTCGTCCATGCCGGGGAACCCCGGGGCGATCCCGACGAGCGGTGCTCCGGGACGCAGCCGCCGGGGCGTGATGACCACGCCGGACACGGCGGTCGGCTCGCCCGTGGCGGTGGTCGACCGGTAGAGGACCCGCCACGCGCGGGCACCGGGGAGAGACGCCATCCGCGACGGTTCAGCGCGGATGACGTCCCCCGGTGCTCCTGAGGGGAGCGGATCAGGCGGGAGATGGAAGGCGCTGTCGGCCGCGTTCGCGGGCACGATGGGGGTACAAGCCGCTGCCACCAGCGCAACGACGATTCGGCCTCCAGCCGTGGCCATCCAGCGCATCCGTTCCCTCCTCCGTGACAAGCGCCGCCCGGGACTTGGGGAATGGGCGACACTCAGATGACAGACATTATCCCAGGAGCGCTCAAAATGCGAGAACGCGGTTCATGGGGTCTCAGCCGGAGAGGCGGCCGGCGCCGCGGAACACCCAGATGAGCGCGTCTTCCACGACCTCGATGGGGACGCCCTCCGGGTCGGCGAGGTGGTGGATGGCCAGGCCGTGCGCCATGGCGTACGCCGCCATCGCGACGTCCTCGGCGGGCGCGGCGTCGTCCCTCGTCGTGGGTGTCATCGCAGCGAGCATCGCCAGACCGACTCGGGTCTGCGCCATCCGCTCGGCGAAGCGCTTGCGCAGCTCGGGGTCCCGGCGCGAGTAGCTCCAGAACTCGAGGATGAGCACGACCGCCTCCGGGTGCTCGTGCACGACGTCGATCCAGAGGCGCGCAACCTGGCGCAGCCGGCCCTCGTGGGTGTCCTCGAGGTTGATCGCCTGGCGCCGGCGCTCCTCCTCACCGCCCATCGCACGATCCATCAGCGCGAGGAACAGCTCTTCCTTGCCGGAGAAGTTGGAGTAGACCGCCCCCGTGGTGAACCCCGCCTCCTTGGCGATCGCAGGGACGGACACGGCGTCGTAGCCGCGGGCGGCGAAGCAGGTCTCGGCGGCGTCGAGCAATGCCGCACGAGTCTCCTGCTGGCGCTGCTGGCGCTTGGTCATCTCGGGCATGCCCTGCCGACCCTACCGGCGCGTCTGACCGAATAGCAGCACCCGCGGACGCGCCCGCACCGTCCGTCCACCCGCTCAAGAAATCCTCCACGCGGTCGATGCAGGGGGTGCATGTCAGTCATTCGTCCACTCTGCGGTCCCATGACTGAAGGCGCCGGGACAATGGATGTCCAGATGCCTGTGCGCACGGATGCCAGCTTCGCCCAAGCCTTCGAGTACGCCCCTGTCGGCATGGCGCTCGTCGACCTCGACGGGACGCTCATGCAGGTCAACCGCGCGTTCTGCGAGCTGCTCGGCCTCCCGCGCGAACGCCTGCAGGGCCAGCCCTTCTACGAACTGGGCTACGACGGCGTGCAGGAGGACCTCGCCAACGCGCTGCGGATGCGCGACGGCGGCCTCGACCGCTTCCAGGCCGAACGGCGGTGGGAGCGCAACAACGGCATGAGCGGCTGGGTGCTCGTCACCGGCAGCCTGGTCTACGAGGACGGCGAACCGCGGTACGCGGTCGCGCAGATCCTCGACATCAGCGAGCGCAAGCTCACCGAGGAGGCGCTCACCGCCAGCGAGCGCCGCTTCCGCACCCTCGCGACGCACTCCCCGCACGGCGTGTTCCTCATGAGCCCGCGCGGGAAGCTGCGGTGGTCCAACGCCGGCATGCAGCAGATCTTTGGGCTGTCCCTGGCCCATCAGCTCGGCGACGGCTGGACCGAGGCCATCCACCCCGACGACCGGGAGTCCACGCTGGCGCGGTCGCGCGCGGCGCTGCGCCAGGCCGAGGAGCTCAGCCTCGAGTTCCGGGTCCTGCGCGCCGACGGCACGGTCCGCTGGGTCGACGTCACGACCGGCCCGGTCCGCGACCGCGAGGGCGCCATCACCGCGTGGGTCGGCTCGATGGAGGACGTGACGTCCGAGCGCGAGGCCCGCCAGGCACTCGCCACCCGCGAGGCCGAGTTCCGGATGCTCGCCGAGCACTCCAGCGACTTCCTCTCCCGTCACGCGCCGGACGGGACGTACCGCTACGCGTCGCCCGCGTGCCAGACGCTGCTCGGTATCGCGCCGAAGGACCTCCTCGACCGGACGCCCTTCGAGCTCGTCCACGAGCAGGACTTCTCGCTGCTCGGGGAGGCGTTCACGAAGGCCCAGGCCGGTGGCCGCGCAACCGCGTCCTACCGGATGAAGTGCGGCGACGGCGAACTGCGCTGGTTCGAGTCGACGCTGCGCGGCGTCGCCGCCGAGGGCAGCGCGACCCCGACCGAGATCGTCGCCGTCACGCGCGACATCAGCACCCGCAAGGAAGCCGAGCTCGAGCTCACGCGCCTGGCGATGCGCGACGCGCTCACCGGCCTGCCGAACCGGATCCTGTTCAGCGACCGGCTCGACCTGGCGCTGCGCCGTTCGCACCGCCGCAAGCCGGCGTCGATCGCCGTCTACTTCCTGGACCTCGACCGCTTCAAGCTGGTCAACGACTCGCTCGGCCACGCGGTCGGCGACCGGCTCCTGTGCGAGGTCGCCCGGCGCCTGCAGGGCGTGCTGCGGCCCGGTGACACCGTCGCCCGGTTCGGCGGCGACGAGTTCACGATCCTCTGCGAGGACGTCGTCGGCGAACTCGAGGCCGTCGCGATCGCCCAGCGGATCGTCGAGGTCTTCCTGGAGCCGTTCACCCTGGAGGGCGCCGACGAGCTGTTCGTCAACACGAGCGTCGGCATCGCGCTCTCCGGCGGCCGCGACGACAGCGCCGACGGCCTCCTGCGCGACGCCGACGCGGCGATGTACCGCGCCAAGGAGCTCGGCCGCGGCCGGTTCGAGCTGTTCGACGCCGCGATGCGCGCCCACGCCCGGGAGCGGCTGGGGCTGGAGAACGCGCTGCGCCGCGCCGCCGAGCGCGGTGAGCTGCGGCTCCACTACCAGCCCATGGCCGCGATCGGCACGGGCGAGATCGTCGCGTTCGAGGCGCTCGCCCGGTGGGAGCACGCCGAGCGCGGGATGCTGTGTCCCGACACGTTCATCCCGCTCGCCGAGGACACCGGCATGATCGTCCCCGTCGGTGCCTGGGTCCTGCGCGAAGCGTGCATCGAGGCCGCGCAGTGGCGGGCCCGCGGGTACGACCAGATCACGGTCTCGGTGAACATCTCGCCGCGCCAGCTGGCGCAGCCCGACATCGTCGGGACGGTCTTCGACGCGCTGCACGAATCGGGGCTGCCCGGCGACGCGCTGTGGCTGGAGCTGACCGAGACCGCGGTCATGAGCGCCGGCCCGGAGATCAGCGCGCGGCTGACGGAGCTCAAGGCGCTCGGCGTGCGCCTGGCGATCGACGACTTCGGCGCCGGGTACACGTCGCTCTCGCACCTGCGCCGGTTCCCCATCGACGTGCTGAAGCTCGACAAGGCGTTCGTCCAGGGCCTCGGCCGCGAGAAGCGCGACGCGTCGATCGCCGAGGCCGTCATCGGACTCGCCCACGCGCTCGGGATGACGACCGTGGCCGAGGGCATCGAGACCCCCGAGCAGCTGCAGGCGCTCGCCGAGCTCGGGTGCGAC
>SYBY01000355.1 GCA_005788585.1 Actinomycetota bacterium
CCGTAAGCGCGGCGTGCCTTCTTGCCGCGGCCGATCTCTACTTCCATTGGGCGATCCTAGGCGTCGGGACGGACGAAAAGACCCCGCGCAGGCGGGGTCCGGGAGAGGCGAAACGCGCAGTTTGCGAGGACTCGTGCACGTCCCATCGACGATACCAGCGCGAAGTTATGACGCGGGGTGCGCGCCGGGCCTACGAAACCGATGTGAGGGCACCCCGGGGGCGTCGCTTCTCGCGCTTCGCCTCGTACATGCGCTCGTCCGCGACGCGCAGCGCCGCGACGACATCCGGCGCATCCTCCGGGCAGGACGCCACGCCGACGGTGACCGTCACCCCCGCGCCGAGGGGTGCGGCGGCCAGGCGCAGCGCCCGTGCGCGCAGGTCGGCGCCCGGATCGGCGATCACGCAGAACTCGTCGCCTCCGAAGCGGTACGCCCGTCCGTCCTGGCCGGCGGTACGCGCGAGCTCACGCGCGAACGACACGGGCAACTGGTCCCCGGCCGCGCGCCCGTGCGAGTCGTTGAAGGACTTGAACCCGTCGAGATCCCAGACCAGGACCTGCGCCCCCTCCACCCCGGTCTTGCGCAGATCGGCATCGAGCCGGCGGCGGTTCGCCAGCCCGGTGAGCGCGTCCTCGTCGGCGAGACGCTCGAGATTCGCGGCATGACGGCGGCCGGCGATCGCGAGGCGACGCTGGGTGCGTGCCGCCAGGGCCACGAGGCTGAGCAACGCCAGCAGGAGCACGACGGCGCTGCCACGATCCAGAGCCAGCGCTGCGGAGTGCGGAAGGTCGTATTGCGGGTCGGCAGCCCCATCGTCCTCCTATCACCGCGGGACATCCGTCCCGTGACCGACCTGCGATGGGAACGGACACGTTCCCGGGCTACTGCTGTGCCTTGGCGACCTCGTGCGCCGCGGCCAGCAGCTCGCTCACGGGCCTCCCCGTCACGCCCGCGACGTAGCAGCACAGCGGCGCCGCGATCCGCTCCGAGCTGTGCGCCGCCACGGCGGCAAGATCGAGCAACTGCCCGACCTCCTCCTCGGTCGGCGCCGGCGCCCCGGCGGCGGCGGCGAAGGCGGCGACGAACTCCTCGGCGGTCATGGCCGACACGCTACGCGCCCGCCTTGACGTTCCCCGCGCCCTCACCTAGGTTGCGGCAGAAGTTACAAACGAAAGGCGGGGCATGCGCGTACGAGAAGCGATGAGCGAGTCGGTGCTGACAGTGGGACCGAGCCTGACCCTCCGCGCGGCCGCTGAGAAGATGGTCGAGCGCAAGGTCGGGTCCGCGGTGGTCGTGAGCCCGGAGATGCAGGGCCCAGGGATCGTCAGCGAGCGCGACGTCCTCATCGCGGTCGCGCAGGGCGCCGACCCCGAGACGGCGCTGGTGTCCGATCACATGACCGACCGGCTCGTGTTCGCCGAGCCGGAGTGGTCGCTGGAGGAGGCGAGCATGACCATGGCCGAGCACGGCGTGCGTCACCTCATCGCGATGGAGCAGAGCGACATCGTGGGCATCGTGTCGATGCGCGACATCGTCAAGTCCCTGCTCGGAAGCCCCGAGCGCAGCCTCAAGGAGCCCGTGGAGGGCTAGGTCCCCCATCGCCCGGGCCCTGTCCGTCACCGGAAGCGGGACCACCGGCGGCTCGCGCGAGCAGCTCCTCGATGGCGGCCCGCGAGAGATCCACCTTCGACAGGAACCCGATCGCCGGGCTCGCGGCGACGAGGTCGGCCATGTCCGACTCGCCGTACGTCGAGATCAAGACGACAGGAACCGGTTGACCGACGAGGCGCCTGGCGACATCGAACCCGTCGTCGTCACCGAGTTCGATATCGACGAGCATGACATCGGGCTCGTGGGCCGCCGCATGCACCACCGCCTCGACCACCGAGCGGGCGGAGCCCACCACATCGACGCCTTCCTGCCGCAGCGTTGCCGCGGCCGCCTGCAGGAAGGCGGCGTTGTCATCAACGATCACACACCGCAGCGACACCCGCTGAGCATGGCAGCCCGCCGGGTGGACCGCATTGCAGCCAGCATGAATCTTCCGCGGGTCAATCGAGCGGGCTCTCGTACCCGCCGCCAGGCAACGGCCGGCTGCGGAGGGCCTCGTCGACGTTCGCGCGCGTGACCAGCTCGATGGGCGCATCGACTCGCGCGGGCAGGTCTCGTCCTTCGATGCTCGCGACGCATGCCTCCACGCCGAGTTGCCCGATGAGCGACGGGAACTGCGCCACGGTGCCCGTGAGCTCACCGCGTCGGATCGCGCGGAGGGCCCGGTTCGTGCCGTCGACGCCGATCACATCCACCCGGCCTCTGCCCCGCGCCGCGCGCGCCGCTCCGAGCGCCATGTCGTCGTTCACCGCGAAGACGCCGCGAAGCCGCGGCTCGGCGGCGAGGATCTCCGCGACGGCTCGCTGCGCCTGCCGTTCATCGAAGTCGGCGTTGACGCGGGCGACGACCCGCAGCCGCCCTCGAGCGCCGTCGAGGAATCCGCGCTCGCGCGCCTCGCTCCCGGCGTCCTCGGGGATCCCCTTGACCGTGGCCACCATGGCGTCACGTGGGAGGTCCTTCGCCAGCGCCTCGGCAGCGAGCCGGCCCGCGGCCACGTTGTCCGTCCCCACGTAGGTGCGCAGGTCGACGCCGGCGTCTTCCGCCGCCGCGCGATCGAGCGGGGAGTCCACCGCGACCACCGGCTTGCCCGATGCCACGTCGGCAAGCGACTCGATGAGATTGGTGCGATTGATCGGGTTGACGATGTAGCAGTCCGAGCCCTCCAGCCCCTTGACGGCGAGCGCCTGGCCAGTGGTGTCCTGGAGGTCGGCCGCCTCTCGCACGTCCAACGCGATGTCATCTCGCGCGGCGGCCTCGCGCATCCCATCGCGCAGGGCGACGAAGAAGGGGTTGTCGACGCCCTTGATGACGGCCCCCACATCCGGCGGAGACTGGACGCTGACGTCCTCCCGGCCGCCGCAACCCAGCATGAGAACCGAGAGCGCAAGTGCCATGACCCATCGTCCAACGATCCGCCGATCGTACCTGGGACATTGACGCGCCGCGCCGAACTGCGTCACGATGACTCAGTGAGACACGCGACGACATCCGGAGGTGTCATCGCAGTGACGCTCGCGGTCGTCGTCGCGGCTGTGGCGTTCGGTGGATTCTGGGCTGCCCGCGCCATCACCGACCACGCGCGCGACGACGAGGCGCAGCATTTCGCCTCGGGGGAGGGCGTGCGGGTGCAGACCCTCCTCGGGCGGGCGCGCGCCGATGTCGTCAGTCTGGCCTCGACCATGGCGGACGAGCCGAGCCCGTCGCAGGCGACGTTCGGCGAGATCGTCGCACGCGGCTTGCGCTCGACCGGCCTCGGAAACGCGCTCTGGGTCGAGCGCGTCCCGGCGTCCGAGCGGCGGGCGTACGAACGCCGTCTCGGCCGTCCGATCGTGCGGTCGAGCCCGGGTGGTGCCTTCGTCACAGCGCCACGCGCGCCGTTCTATCTCGTTGCCACGTACACCGCGGGTCCCAGCGCCGCACTGCGGCCCGGGCTGGACATCTCGAACTCGAGTGCCCTTGCGGCTCAGCTGACCGACCCGGCGTCGCGCTTCGCCGTCACCGCCAGCAGGCGGGACCGGCTCGGGGGCGACCCCGGCTTCTTCCTCGTTCGTGACGGGGCATTCGGAGACCGAGGCGGCGCGCTCGCGTTGTTCGCACCTGCGCCGTGGCTCGCAGCGTCGCTGCGGGCCACCGCACAGCCGTACGCCGTCCGCCTCGCGAGAGACCATCTGACGGGCGACGTCGGGCTCGATGTCGCTGCCACGAGCGGGTTCTCCTCACTGGGCCAACCCTGGAGCGTCCTGGTCGCGAGGCGCCCACCCTCGGGGACGGACCGCACACTTCCCTGGCTTGCGCTTGCGTGGCCGTTGATCGCCGCACTGATCGCCGCGCTGGTGGGCGTCGCCGTCACGAGGCAACGGCGAGCCGAGCGTCGCGTCACGCGATTCTTCGAACTGGCCCTGGAGCCGGTGGCCATCGCGGGCCTCGACGGGTTCTTCCGCGAGGTCAACCCGGCGCTGGTCCGCGCCCTCGGCTACTCGGAGGCGGAACTCCTGGACCGCCCGTTCCTCGACTTCACCCATCCGGACGACCGCGACCGCGCGGAGCAGGCACTGTCGCGCCTCAAAGACGGCACCGACGTCGTGCAGTTCGATCTGCATTGTGTCCGAGGTGACGGGACCGACTGCTGGCTGCAGTGGAGCAGCACGCCCGTCCCGGGCGAGGGGATCGCCTACTGCGTCGCGCGCGACGTCACCGAACGCCGGGCCTCCGACCAGCACCTTCGTGAGGCGGCGTTGGAGATCGAAGCGGCCAATCAGGAGCTTCGCGAACTCGCCGAGCAGCAGGCCGCGCTTCGCAGGGTGGCCACGCTCATCACGCGCGGCGCAAGCGCCAGCGACGTGTTCGCAGCCGTCGCCGCCGAGGTGGCGCGGCGGCTCGGATCGCAGGCGACGCGGCTCCTGCGCTTCGAGCCCGATGGATCCGCAACGGTCGTCGCGGCGTCGGCGCCCGGTGCAACCGCCGTCCCCGCCGGAGCGGTCGTGCGCCTCGAGGGGGACAGCGTCGCGGCGCGCGTGCTCGCCACGGGGAACGCCGCCCACATGGGACCCGAGGGATCCGCCGGCGTGTCGGGTGACGACGCTGCGGTCCTCGGCGCCGAGGCGGCCCGCGCGTCGATCGGCGTACCCGTCGTGGTCGACGATCAGCTCTGGGGCACGATGGTCGCGGTGTGGCCGGATGCGGTCGAGCGGTGGGACGACACGGAGCGCCGTATGACCGAGTTCACGGAGCTCCTGGCGACGGCCATCGCCAACGCGGAGGGCCGCGACCAGCTCGCGGCGTCACGCATCCGCGTCGTCGCGGCATCCGATGAGACCCGCAGGCGGATCGAGCGCGACCTGCACGACGGCATCCAACAGCGGCTGGTCTCGACCGCCCTCGAGCTCCGGTCCGTGGCCGGACAGGTGCCGGCGGAGCTGACGGATCTCCACGCCGCGCTCGCGCACGCAGCGGACAGTCTCGGCGACGCCGTCGAGAACCTGCGGGAGATGTCGCGAGGCATCCACCCCGCATCACTCTCGCGCGGCGGTTTGCGACCCGCGCTGAAGGGCCTCGCGCGCCGCTCGACGGTTCCGGTCGAACTCGAGACCGTGGGTGACATCCGCCTGCCGGAGCCGGTCGAGATCGCGGCGTACTACGTCGTGTCCGAGGCGCTCGCCAACGCGGCAAAGCACGCGCGCGCATCGGTCGTGCACGTACACCTCGATGTCACCGGCCCGATGTTGGACCTCGTCGTGGAGGACGACGGCACCGGCGGAGCTCGGCTCCAGGACGGCTCCGGACTCACCGGGCTCCACGACCGCGTCGACGCCCTCGGCGGGTCGCTGGAACTCACCAGCACCCGCGGCGAGGGGACCCGGCTGCACGCGCGGATTCCCACGACGATGCCGCGAACCGAGACCGAACACGGCGGGTCGAACGGCTATCCGAGTGACCCGACCGCCTCGGCGGTGGGCAGCGGCTCGGGCACTCCGCGACCGTAGAGGAACCCCTGCGCCATGTCGCACCCGAGTCCGCGGAGGATCTCGGCCTGGACGTCGGTCTCCACCCCTTCAGCGACCACGCGAATCCCGAGATGGTGGGCCATGTCGATCATCGCCGCCACGACGACCGTGTGCTCCTGGGCGCGGCCGAGATCCTGGACGAACGCACGGTCGATCTTCAGGACCGAGACGGGAAAGCGCGTGAGGTAGGAGAACGAGGAGTACCCGGTGCCGAAGTCGTCGATCGCCAGGGGCACGCCCTGTCCATGCAGCTGCGCGAGCGACGCCAGGACCGCCGGCGCCTCCTCGAGCAGCGCGCTCTCGGTGATCTCCAGATAGACATCGGACGGGCTGAGCCCGAACGACTGCCGGATCTGCCCGATCCGCGGAACGAAGTCACCGTCCGCCAGCTGCGCGACCGAGACGTTGACCGCGACGCGCACCGCGCTCGTGCTGGCGTGGTCCCTCGTGATCTGTCGCTGTGCCGCCGCCTGGCACGCCTGGCGGAAGATCTCCAGCCCGATGGTGCGGATGAGGTTGGTCTCCTCTGCGATCGCGATGAACTCTGCCGGGCTCACCGGCCCCAGCTCCGCGTCCTGCCACCGCGCCAGAGCTTCGTACGCCACGACCGCGCCGCCGCGCAACTCAACGATCGGCTGGAAGTGCGCGACGATGGCGCGGTCCTCGGCCGCAACCCGCAAGCGGCGTTCTACCGCCAAGCGCCGAACGACCTCGATGCGTAGCGGTCCGTCGAAATGCTCGGCCCGACCGCCGCCTCCGTGCTTTGCGCGATACAGCGCCGTGTCGGCTTCACGCAGCAACACCTCTGGACAGACAGATCCGTCGGTCGTCGACGCGATCCCGATACTGGCGCGCGCGTGGTGGGGCTCCCCTGCGACATCAAACGCCTCGTCGAAGCAGTCCAGGGCACGCTCGGCGAGCATCGCCGCCGCCAGCGGGCTCACGAAGCCCTCGGTCGCGATCACGAACTCGTCCCCGCCCAGTCGCGCGATCACGTCTCCCCCGCGGACCGAGGACGCCAGCCGCTCGGCCACGTTGACGAGCAGCTGGTCTCCTGCGCCGTGACCGAGGCTGTCGTTGACCAGCTTGAAGCGATCGAGGTCGAGGAGCAGCACCGCGACCCCGTAGCCAGACCGCCTCGCCCGGGCAAGCGCGTGCTCCAAGTGCTCGGAGAGCATGAGGCGGTTGGGCAGGCCCGTGAGCGGATCGTGGAGCGCCCGGTGCCGGCTCTCCTGCTCGATGCGGCGTCGGTGCGCATCTTCGCTGATGAGACTCGCAAGCGCGTCGAGGAAGCGCACGTCGTCCGGGCCGAAGGCCGTCGGCTCGTCGGCCTCGGCGAGCATGGCGCCGATGGGCGTGACCGGGTTGCCCACCGGCAGCAGCACCGAGACCGCTGCGTCGGCGTGAACGGGGGGTCGCGTCAGCGCGTCGCGGTCAGGCATCGGGAGCGTGGCCGGACCGGCCGGCCGGCCCGCCGTCGCCCGACGGACCCACCTCCCGTCGACGAGCTCGTAGGCAACGCATCGCATGGCGTCCGTGTGCTCGAGGGCGAGATCCAGCGTCCGGGCGTACACGTCGCGAAAGTCGATGCCCTCAACCACCTCGCGCCAGAGCGCCCCGAGCGCCTCCTGCCGCGCCGCTTCGCGCTCGGCGGCGTGGTGCAGCCGAGCGATGGCGGCCATCGTCGCGTCGAGCCCGGACAAGAGCTCCGCCCACACGCCTTGCAGTGCGGTCGCACGGGTCCGGTGGCTCAGGTCGCGTTGAACGACGGCGCGATTCATGGCCGTGATCTCGTCGGCGACGCTGGCCGCCGTCGTTTGGACGCGGCGGAACGAGGTCGCCACCCGACCGAGCTCATCACGACCGGCGTACGCGACGTCCTGTCGCAGGTCGCCGTCGCTCAGTGCCTGCGCGCCGATGGCCAGCTCGGTGAGCGGACGCGTGATCGAGTGGCGGAGGACAAGGCCGAGCGCGGCGACGACGACCAGAAGACCCGCGGAGAGCAGTACGGTCAGCGCCAGACGCTCGTTCGCATCGGTGAGCGCCCGGACGACGACACCGGCCTCCTCGCGTGTTGCGTCGCGGCTCACGGCGCGGAGGTCTCCGATGCGCGCCTGCGCCGCATCGCGCCAGACGTCGGCCCAGCTCACCGCACGCCGGCTCCCGGGACGGCCGATCCCCGTGGAGAGGTCGCTTCTCAGCGTGCGCATCTGAATGCCGGCCGGCCGGTAGAGGACCTCGTCCACCCGCGATGCCAGCCGCGGGCTCGCCCACTGCCGGGCGTTGTCGAGCTCGGCGGACTCGAGGGCGACCCACCGGCTCGGCGCGATCAATCCGGCCTGCGACCCCGTCGTCGTGCGCGCGGCGGTCCACACTTCGACCTGTTCGCGGCGAGCCGCCTCGAGCGCGCCGAGCAATGCGAGGTTCGCCGCCGCGGCCTCGCGTGCCGCGGTGGTCGGCGGACGGGCATGCAGGCTGCGCACGAAGAGCGAGAGGTTGCGGACGACGTCCGACGCGCTCATGGCCGCTTCTCTGGGCCCGACCCCGCCGGCGTCCAGCGCGAGCCGCCCCGACTCCAGTTGCCTGCGGATCCCCTCCAGACGGCCTGCGGCATCCCCTGCGCCACGGGCCTGCAGGCGCGCGCGGAGGGTGTCCAGACGGGCGTCCGTCGTCGCACGAGTACGCCGCAGGACGCGCCCGCGGTCGGCGCCCGTCCCCGACATCCCCGCCATGACGGCCCGCTCGGCGGCCACCGCATCCACCAAGCCGACGACCTCCGCGGAGACGTCCAGGCGCTGTTCGTACGCACGCAGATCCTGCGCCTGGCCCCAGCGGTCGAGCGCTGAGGTGGTGGCGCCGGCGAGCACGACCGCGACCGGGAGCAAGACGAGCACGAGCAGCTTGCCGCCGACGGAGAGCCGCGCCAGCAGCCGGGCCGCCGCGTGCGAGCGTCGCGAAGCGGATCGTCGCGCGCTCATGGACGCGGCGGTGGATACCCGCGGTGCTCGCGGATGTCCTCGTCGATCGCCCTCGCCGCGCGGCTGAGTTCCGCCTGGACATCGGCACCGGTGGCGATCCCGCGGACGGCCCGGGCGAACTCGCGCGTCACCGCCGGGTAGGCGGGGGTCTGGGGACGAGGCACCGCGGTCGGCCCGTCGAGCTGCTCGACGTAGAGGCGCTCGTCGCCCTCGGACCCGAACGCCGGATGGCCGGCCAGGGCCGAATGCGTGCCGGGAATGGCGCCGTTTGCGTCCGACATCCGCCGGACCTCCTCCGTCGACAAGAGGAACCGCAGGAAGCGCCATGCGGCGTCACCGTCACGAGCCTTCGTGGTGATGCCCCATTGCCACGAGCCCATGCCGCTCCGCGAGCCCTGACCGAAGTCCGGCAGGGGGACGAGCTGCAGGTCGGACCCGTGCGCCGCCTTGAACCGCCCGTGGACCCAGTGTCCCAGCCAGGAGATCGGCGCCTTCCCCGCGACGAAGGTTCCGCTGTTGACGTCAGGATCGCGCGTGAGGTAGCCGGCCTCGATCCAGCCCTGAACGGTGGACATCGCCGCGACCGCGGCGGGGGAGTCGAGCGTCCCGACAGCGCGCCCGGTCCCGTCGCGGTCGACGAGATCGGCACCCGCCGACCAGAGCACCGGGGCGTACGCGTAGGTCCACCATTCCGGAGACCGGCCGACCGCCGCCGGGGTGTACTTCAGGTCGAGCGGGCGGGGATATCCGGCGTCCTGGAGGGTCTCCAGGATGGCGGTGAACTCCGATGCAGTCCACGCATCATCCGGGCCGGTGGGAATGCGGATCCCCGCTCGACGCAGGATCGACGGGCGGACGTACAGCCCGAGCCCCGAGTCGAACGTCCCGACGCCCCACATCCGACCGTCGTACGTCCCCTGACTGCGGAGGGAGGGCAGCAGGTCAGCACGGAGGTCGGGCGAGATGCACGAGTCGAGTGCGCGCAGCTTGCCGGACCAGGCGAAGCTGTAGAGATTCGGGCCGTCGAAGTCCAGAACGTCGGGGAGTTCGCCCGCCGCAGCGGCGGCCTCGACCTCGTCGGTGAAGTCAAGGTCCGGGAACACGACGAGCCTGACGATGACGTCGTCCTGTGCGGCGTTGAAGGCACGCACCTGACGCTGCAGGGTCGCCCGCTCGGGTCCCTGCCCCTGGTGGAACCACGCGGTGATGTACGTCGGGCGGGGCACCTTGCCGTCGCACGTTCCATCCGAGGCCCGGATGCGACCGTCCTCGGCTGCGTCACCGCACCCGGTGAGCAGGGCGACCCCGACCAGGAACGCTGCGGCGATCGAGATGCTCCGCAGTGCCTTGCGACGCCGGTGCAGCACCTCGGTAACGGGACGGCACATGACTGGCTCCTCTCCGAGACGGACCGTACCGCTTCGACATCGAGGTACCAACGCGTACCGCCCAAGATTGGGGCTGGCCTCCGCCCCGCCTGCATGCCAGCTTCCATGCGGTTCGATGCCTCCCCCCCGCCACCCTCAGTCTTACGGTGCGACCCGAAAGCCGAACGGATGACATCCCGATGACGTGGACGTACCCCACGTTCGGAGGCCACCATGTCCCTCATTCGCACGAAGTCCTCGCCGGAGCGGACGGCAGAGCGCGACACCGCAGCACTGGAGGAGCTCCGGAACGGACTTGCCAGCCTGCACGACCACTGCCTGACCAACCTCGGCCAGGGGTTGCGCTACATGGCCTCAGGTGACCTCGGCCACGAGGTCACCCCGCAGACCTCGCCGATCACCGGCGCGTCTGACGACCCGACGATGGCGCAGCTCATCGAGCTGTTCAACGCGATGCTCGGGAAGGCCCAGGAGGCCCTGATCTCGTACGAGGCCCTCCGGGCGGATCTGCGGGCCGCACTGGGCGACCACTCGTGCCTCGAAGACCTGCGGGGCGGACTGAACAGCCTCAGCGACCACTGCCTCAGCCGGCTGGGCGAGGGCTTGGCCGCGATGGCCGAGGGCGACCTGACCGTTGAGGCGGTCCCCGTCACGACCCCGATCACCGCCAGCCAGGGTGGCAGCATCGGCGAGCTGGGCGAGGTCTTCAACGTCATGCTCAGCCGGGCGCAGTCCGGGCTCGGCAGCTACAACCGGACCCGGGCCTCCGTCGCGGGCATGGTCCGCGACATCGCGGGCACGTCCGAGCGCGTCGCAGCCGCTGCTCGGGAGATGTCCAGCACGACGAAGGAGACGGGCTCCGCCATCGAGCAGATCGCCATGGCGACGGCGACGGTCGCGGAAGGCGCCCAGCGCCAGGTCAGCCTGGTGTCCGGGGTCGGCGGCGTCACGGGCGAAGCCGTCCAGCTCGCGGACGACGCTCGGTCCGTCGCCCAGGATGGGATGACGCTCACGTCCGAGATCTCCGCGATCGCCGACCAGACCAACCTCCTCTCGATCAACGCGGCCATCGAGGCCGAGAAGGCCGGCGAGTACGGGCTCGGGTTCCTGGTGGTGGCCCGGGAGATCCGCCGGCTCGCCGACCAGACGGCCGTGGCGTCGCTCGACATCGAGCGGATGGTCAAGGAGATGCAGTACAGCGTCTCGGCGGGCGTGATGGAGATGGACAAGTTCGCCGAGCAGGTGCGGGCCGGCGTTCGCGAGATCGGCGACGTGGGCACCAAGCTCGGGGAGATCATCGCGGCCGTGCAGGGCATCTCCGGGCGGTTCGGCCAGGTCACGGAGGGCATGCGGGCCCAGTCGCAGGGGGCCGAGCAGATCCGTGAGGCGATGTTTCGCCTCGCGGAGGGCGCCTCGCGCACCGCCTCCTCCCTCGACGACTTCAACAAGGCCACGATCCACCTCCGCGAGGCGGTCGGCGACCTCAAGGAGGAGGTCTCCCGGTTCACGATCTGAATCTGAATCCCGGAGCCCCCGGCCATGCAACTGCTGATGTTCACCGTCGCCGGCGAGGCGTACGCGATCGAGTCGCGGCGGGTGGTCGAGGTGTTGCCGCTCGTGCCCGCCCGGCCGATCCCGCACACCCCCGGCTACGTCCGCGGCGTGTTCACCTATCGCGGCAGCCTCGTGCCGCTGATCGACCTGGGCCGGCGGCTCGCCGACGCGCCGCTCGCGGAGCGGCTCAGCACCCGGGTGATCGTGGTGGACTACCGGCCGGGCGGCGGTGCCCGCCCGGGACAGCTCGGGCTGGTCGCCGAAAACGTGATCTCGATCGTCGCCGCCGAGCGGGCCGAAACGGCGTTGCCGCCGCTCGAGCTGGCCGGGGCCGCCTTCCTGGGGCGGATCCTCCGCATCGCGGGCCGCACCGTGCAGGTCGTCGAGGTCGATCGCCTGCTGCCGGCGGATCTGGCCGCGGGTCTGTTTCCGCAGGGCCCCGCGGAGGCCGCATCATGAGCCGGGCCGGCCGGGCCGCAGCCGCGGAGGACGGGGGCGTGGCCGCCGTCGAGGCGGTGCTGCGCGAGTGCATCGGGCTCGACGCCACGACGATCGGCACGGCGGCGATCGAGCGGGCCATCCGCACGCGGCTGGCGCCGGCGGGCGTGGCCGACGTGGCCGCCTATGCGGCCCGCATCCGTGACGACCGGGCCGAGTGCGACCGGCTGGTGGAGGAGGTGGTCGTCGGCGAGAGCTGGTTCTTCCGTGACCGGCAGGTGTTCGAGTTCGTGACCGACTTCGCCGTCACGCGGGCCGGCCTCCCCGGCCGCGGCTCCGTCCGCATCCTCTGCGCGCCGTGCGCCGGTGGCGAGGAGCCCTACTCCGTGGCCATGGCCCTGCTCGACGCCGGCCTGCGGCCCGGCCAGTTCACGATCGACGCCGTGGACGTCAGCCGCGTGGCCCTGGCGCGGGCGGCCCGCGGCCGCTACTCCGCCAACGCCTTCCGCAACGCCGACTGCTCGTTTCGAGACCGCTGGTTCACGGCGGACGGCAGTGCATCCGTCATCGCCCCGGCCGTGCAGGACTGCGTGGCCTTCGCCCACGCCAATCTCCTCGACGAGTCGTTCGTGGCCAGCCGAACGGCCTATGACATCGTCTTTTGCCGCAACCTGCTGATCTACCTGACGACCGCGGCTCGGGCCCAGGTCGAGGCGACGCTCGATCGGCTGCTGGCCCACGATGGCGTGCTGGTGCTCGGTGCGGCCGAGCCGCCGATTCTCAAGGGCGACTGGCTGCCCGCCGGTGCGGCGGCGGTGTTCGCCATGCGGCGCGGCGTGCGGGCGGCGGTCGCGCCGCCGGCCCGCTCCGTGCCCCCGGTCGCACCGC
>SYBY01000356.1 GCA_005788585.1 Actinomycetota bacterium
GGCGTGTCGGGCACGCCGGTCAGCGTGATGCGCGACTCCCCGGTGGAGTGCGTGACGGCGGTGATGAGCGGGTTCTCCACGGTTTCCTGATCTCCGACGACAACGGTACCCGGCTCGTCGCTGAACGAAGACCGGCAGTGGACGCGCACGCCGTGGTTGCGGGCGTACTCGAGTGAGCGCAGCTGCAGCACGCCGGCACCGGACGCGCTCATCTCCAGGACCTCCTCGAAGGAGATCACCGGGATCATGCGGGCGTTCGGGACGATGCGCGGGTCGGCGTTGAACACGCCGGGGACGTCTGTGTAGATCTCGCACTCGTCCGCGTCGATCGCCGCGGCCAGCGCGACGGCGGTGGTGTCCGACCCGCCCCGACCCAGTGTCGTGACGTCCTTCGCGGTCGACACGCCCTGGAAACCGGCGACGAGGACGATCTTGTCGTCGTCGAGCGCCTCGCGGATGCGATCGGCCCGGACCTCGAGGATGCGCGCCTTCGTATGCGAGGTGTCCGTGACGATCCCGGCCTGCGAGCCGGTGAGGCTGATCGCCTGGTGGCCGAGGTCGTTGATCGCCATCGCGCACAGCGCACAGGACTGCCGCTCGCCCGTGGAGAGGAGCATGTCCATCTCGCGCGGGTCCGGGTGCGGGCTGATCTCCTGCGCGTCGGCGATGAGGTCGTCCGTCGTCTTGCCGCGCGCGGACAGGACGGCGACCACGCGCAGCCCCTCCTCGCGCTTGGCGACGATGCGCTGGGCGGCGCGCTTGAGGCGTTCGGCGTCGGCGACGGACGTGCCGCCGAACTTCATGACCACGGTGCCGGGCATTCCAGGTGTGAATCTAGCGGGAGAGCACGGTCAGGAATCTTGAGCCCTGAAGGTGATCTGCCGATATGTCTCATGTGCAGCTCCCCCGCTGGTTGGAGTCGACCGAGGCGCAGCGCGTGCGCCAGGTCGAGATCGAGCGCCGGATCCTTCCGATCAAGCTCGTCGTCGCCCTGGTCCTGTGGGTCGGGCTGGCGCTGCTCGCCCTGAGCTTCCCGGTGCGTGACGTGCTGCTGACGGCGGCGTGCGGCGTGGCCTACATGCCGGTGATGGCCTACGCGGACCGCCGCCTGCCACGCTCGCGCGTCCCGCTGGTCTGGATCGTCCTGCAGGAGATCGGGATCATCGGGGTCCTGGCCTTCACCATCACCTGGTCGGGCGGCGTGCACAGTCCCGCGCTGCCGATGACGATGCCGATCGCGATCATCATGGGGACGCGCTTCCCGCTGCCGTGGCTCGTGCCGCTGGCGACGGTGGCGATCACCGCATTCGCCACGGCGATCTGGATCGGCGACCCCGAGGCGCTCCGGGCCGCGCCCGTCGAGGCGCTCGCCTGGTGTGCCGCCTTCGCGATCGCTGCCGCGCTCGTGCACATGCTTGCCGGCGCCGAGCGCCGGGCCCGCAAGGACGCGATCCACGACGCCCTGACCGGTGTGCTGAACCGCAAGGCCTTGGAGATCCGCCTGGCCGACTCCCCGGACGGCCCCACGCGCCGCGCGGAGACCGTCAGCGTCATCGCCGCGGACCTCGACGGCTTCAAGGAGGTCAACGACCACTTCGGGCACGAGGCCGGCGACGACGTGCTGCGCGAGGTGGCCACCACCCTGGCGGGAGACCTCCGCGCGGAGGACGTGCTGTACCGCCTGGGCGGCGACGAGTTCCTCGTGATCCTCCCGGCCACCCCCACCAGCGAGGCCGCCGAGCTCGCCGAGCGGCTGCGGGCCACCGTGGCCGCGCTGCGCCCGGGTGGGCATGACGTGACGCTGTCCCTCGGCGTGGCGGGCGTGGTCCACACGCGCGTGGACCTCGAGCACCTCATCAGCCGCGCCGACGGCGCGCTCTATGCCGCCAAGGCGGCCGGAAGAAACCGGGTCGGCATCGCCGACCCGGCGGGCGCGCCGGTGCCCGCGGCGGGCTGAGTTCACACCAGGGCCCCGCCCTGCCGATCACCAGGGCACGTGCGACCCGCATCACCCCCCCTTGCCCCAGAACTGGACCGCCTGCGCATCCTCGAACAGGAGGCGCGGCTGCGGCCCGTGCGCCGCACCGTCGAGTGCCTGCTGATCGTCGCGCTCGTCGCCATCGGGTTCGCCGACGACGCCCTCGAGGCCGCCGTCGCCGCCGTCGTCCTCGTCCTGCTGGCCAGCGCCTTCGAGGGTCAGGCACAGCGCTCGGCCGGCCCCGGCGGCTGGCTTGCCGCCCAGGAGCTCGTGGGACTCGCCGGGGTCTGCGTCGTCATCGGCGCGACGGACGGACTCGCCGGCCCCGCGCTGGTCCTGCTCGCTCCGGCCGCGGCGCTCGCCGGCGCGCGGCGCCAGGGCGGCCCCCTCGCCGTCGCCCTGCTCATCGGCCTCGCAGGGGTCGCCGGCGCCTGCGCGCTCTCGGACGGTCCGAGCGTCGGCGATGCCGTGGGCACCGCGGTCGCCGCCGCAGCGGCGACCCTCGCGGTCGCGCTGCTCAGCTCGCACCTCGCCCACGCCGACCGCGGCGTGCGCGCCGATGCGGTCCTCGACCCTCTCACCGGGCTGCTCAACCGCGGGGCGCTGGACGCCCGCATGATCGAACTGCGCGGGCAGGCCGCCCTCGACGACCTGCCCCTGAGCATCGTGCTCTCCGACCTCGACGCGCTGGGTCAGATCAACGCGGCCCATGGCCACGAGGCGGGCGACGAGGTCCTCGCCGGTGCCGCCGAGGCGATGCGGCGCTCGCTGCGGACCTTCGAACTGCTCTACCGCCTGGGCGGAGACGAGTTCCTCCTCATCCTCCCCGGCGCGTCACCCCGCGAAGCCGCGCATCTGGCCGAGCGGCTGCGCGACGCGGTCGCCACCGCGGTGCCTCACGGGCACGAGATCACCGCGTCCTTCGGTGTGGCCGGCGGATCGGGCGCGGGCCTGCAGTTCGGCGCCCTGCTCGCCGAGGCCGATGTGGCGCTGTACGCCGCAAAGGCCGCGGGCGGCGACGCGGTCCGCACGTCCGGGATCGACCTCGCCGCGGACGGCGAGCCGCTCCCCCAGCCCGCCTGAGCGCGGGCCTACAGGCGCCGGCGCCCCGCGAAGGCCCGGCCGAGCGTGACCTCGTCCGCGTACTCGAGGTCGCCGCCGACCGGCAGCCCGGACGCCAGGCGCGTCACGGTCACGTCCGGCGCGATGTGGTGCAGCTCGTCGGCGATGTGCAACGCCGTGGCCTCGCCGGTGGTCGTCGGGTTCGTGGCGACCACGACCTCCGTGGCCCCGTCAGCGGCCACCCGCCGGTAGAGCTCGGCGAGCCGGATGTCCTCGGGATCGACCCCGTCGATCGGGCTGAGCGCACCGCCGAGCACGTGGTAGCGGCCGTGGAACTCGTGGGTGCGCTCCATGGGGATGATGTCGCCGAACTCCTCAACGACGCAGATGACCTGCGGGTCGCGCCGCTCGTCGAGGCAGATCCGGCAGCGCGGGCCCTCGGCGAGGTTGAAGCAGATCTCGCACGTCCCGATCTTCTCCTTGACCTCCCTGATCGCGGCGGCGAGGGCGATGGCGTCGTCGTCGGACTCGCGCAGGATGTGGAACGCCAGGCGCTGGGCGGTGCGCTGGCCGATGCCGGGGAGCTTGGAGAGCTCCGCGATGAGACGCTGGATCGGGGGCGCGTACACGGCGAGAACGGTAGTCGTCGCACCGCCCGGATCCGCTGAGCGTCCGATAGGGGTCGCCCTGGCGACCAGGAAGTGACGCTCAGCGCGGGTGGGGGCGACCTCACATCCTGCACCCGCCACGCGTTGGCGAAGCATGGAACGACACGAGCTGCGCATCCCCTCCGGCCGCGACGACTGCGCCGCGTGGTGGTACCCGCCGCAGGACGATCACGCGTGCGGTCCTGTGGTCGTCATGGCCCACGGGCTGTCTGGCACCCGGCGCGACCGGCTCGGAGGCTTCGCCGAACGCTTCGCGGCGTCCGGATACGGAGCGCTGGTCTTCGACCATCGCGGCTTCGGCGACAGCAGCGGCGAGCCGGACCGGTTCGAGCCGCGCCTGCAGCTCGAGGACTGGCGGGCGGTCATCGCCTATGCGCGGCTGCTCCCCGCAGCGGACCCCGCGCGGATCGTGACCTTCGGCTCGTCGATGGGTGGCGGCAACGCGCTGGCAGCAGCCGCAGGCGACCGCCATGTCGCCGCCGCGATCAGCCAGGTCCCGTTCCTGGACCTGTGGACCCAGTCGTACCGGTCGGGCCCGCGGGTTGCCGCCCGGATGCTGGCCGCCGCGGCGCGCGGCGGCCACCTGCCCGCGGTCGGGCAACCGCACGAGCCTGCGTTCATCAACGCCCCGGGCGCAGAGGAGGGCTGGCGACGCGTGGTCGCCACGGGTGAGGCGTCTCGCTGGCGCAATCGCGCGTCGGCCCGCTGGCTGCTCGGCCGGCCTTTCCGCCCGATCCGGCACGCGACCCGCCTGCACTGCCCGTGGCTGGTGTGCGTCGGGGAGGCCGACCGGGTCGCTCGGCCCGGCCCGGCGATCGCCGCGGCCCGGCGGGCGCCGCAGGGTGAGCTGCGGACCTACCCGGACGTCGACCACTTCGACATCTACGCAGGCCCCGTCCACGACACGCTGGTCGCCGACCAGCTCGCGTTCCTCTGGCGGCACGTCGGCGACGGCGCGCCGGCGACGCCGACGAAAGGCCCGCTGAGCGGGCATCTCGTCGGCACGTAGCTACATACCGAGCAGCCCGCCGAGCCCGCCCGCGCCGCCCGGCCCGCCGAGGCCGCCGGTCACGGCGCCCATGCGGGTCGCGGCGAGCTCCTGCGCCTGGTTGACCGCCTGGTTGACGGCGGCGAGCACCATGTCCTGCAGCATCTCGACGTCCTCGGGATCGACGGCGTCCGGATCGATGGTGATCGACTTGACCTGCAGGTCGCCCGTGACCTTCACGGTAACCATGCCGCCGCCGGCCGATGCCTCGACCTCCTCGTTGGCGAGCGACTCCTGCGCGGCCGCCATGTCGGCCTGCATCTTCTGCGCCATCTTGGCGAGCTGGTTCAGGTTGGGCTGGGGCATGGTCACGGCTCCTTGGGGGCGTCGTCTTCGGGGCGGATCTCCTCGGCGTCGAACGCCGCCATCAGCTTCTCGATGAACTCGGGACCCGTGTCCGGTACGGGCGCGGGGGTGCCCGCGGCCTCGGCTTCGGCGACGAGGTCGCGCAGTTCGTAGTTCAACTGCGGCGCCGAGCCGGTGACCGCGCGCAGCGCTTCGCCGACGCACGCGCGCATGTCGGCGTTCTCGGCCTTGCGCCGCAGGAACTCCTGGTCCTCCGGGAAGGCGACGGTCAGGACCCCGCCGTCGAGCGCCACGGGGCGGGCCGTAGAGAGCAGGCCCGCGCAGAGCGCGTGGCGCTCGCGGACGCCGTCGAGCACCGCGGGCCAGACGTCGAGCAGGTCCGGCAGGGTCAGGCCCACCGCGGGCGCGGCGACCGGGGGTGGCGGGGCCGGCGCCGGCTGTTCGACCGGCTCAGCCTCAGGCTCGACTTGAGGGTGAGACATGGGCGCGACGGCGGCTGCGGTGGCGCCGTTGGGCTGCGACACGGGCGCGGCCGACGGGGGCGCGGGCGCCGGGTCACGCTGGAACCGGCCGGCGGGCTCTTCGGACGCCGGGGCCGGCGGCGGCACGGCCGGCGGCGGCGTGATCTCCGGCGCCGCGACCGACACGGCCCCGCCGCTGTTGACCGCCCGCTCAAGCCGCTCGAGGCGCGCCGCGATCGCCTTCGTGGACGGGTCGATCTCCGGCGCGGCGGCCTTCACGAGCGCCAGCTCGAGGAACGTCCGCGCGTCGGCACCGTCGCGGCACGCGCGCATCGCCTCGGCGAGCAGGTCGAGCAGGCGGACGCACTGGACGCGCCCGATCCGTCCCGCCTGCGCGGCGATCCGCTGGTCCCGATCGGCGGTGATCCGCATCTCGGCCGGCACCTCGCCGAGCGTCTGGATGACCAGCAGATCGCGCGCGTGGGCCTCCAGATCGCGGATGAACGACATCGGGTCGCGGCCGGTGTTCACCAGGCGCGCGCAGCCGCGCAGCGTCTTGGCCGCGTCGCCCGAGGCGACCGCGTCCATCATCCCGAACAGCAGATCGGCGTCGGCGATGCCGAGCACCGCAAGGACGTCCTCGGTGGTGATGGTCGTCCCCGAGTAGGTGACCATCTGCTCGAGGGTGCCGAGCGCGTCGCGGAACGACCCGGTGGCGTGGCGCGCGACGAGCGCCACCGCGTCGTCACCGATCGTGATGTGCTCCTCGCCGGCGACCCGGCCGACGACCTGCGCGAGCTGCCCCACCGTCGGGCGGGTGAAGTCGAAGCGATGGCAGCGGTCGACGACCGTCGGCAGCACCTTGCTCGCCTCGGTGGTGGCGAGTACGAAGATCGTGTTCGGCGGCGGCTCCTCGAGCGTCTTGAGAAACGCGTTCCACGCCTGCGACGAGAGCATGTGCGCCTCGTCGAGGATGTAGACCTTGCTCTTGCCGGACACGGGCGCCAGGGACACGCGGTCGCGCAGGTCGCGGATGTCGTCGACGGAGTTGTTCGAGGCGGCGTCCATCTCGATGACGTCCATCGAGGTCGCGTTCTGGATCGCCAGGCAGCTCTGGCAGACCCCGCACGGCTCGGCGGTCGGGCCGTTCTCGCAGTTCAGGCAGGCCGCGAGGATCTTGGCCATCGAGGTCTTGCCGGTGCCACGCGAGCCGACGAACAGGTACGCGTGGTGGACCTTGTCCTGCTGCACGGCGTTGCGCAGCGTGCGCACGACGTGCTCCTGACCGACCACCTGGGAGAAGGTCCGCGGGCGGTGGCGGCGGTAGAGCGAGGGGGCCTCAGGCACGGGACATCCGAGTGTAAGACAGCAGCCCGACACGGGCGTTACCGTGGCGTCGGCATGCGCCGGCTTCTCCTTGGCGCCGGGGCCTCCGCGGCGCTGGCGCTCCTGCTGCTCGCCGTCTTCGACGCGGTGCAGCTCA